>JAAWEX010000129.1 GCA_022794495.1 Lawsonibacter sp.
CACCTCTCACAAATATGTCACCCAGCGGGCCGCCGAGATGCTGGGCAAGCCTATCGAGGCGCTGAAGCTGATCTCCTGCCACCTGGGCAACGGCTCCTCTATCGCCGCCGTAGACGGCGGCAAGTCTGTGGATACCTCTATGGGCTTCACCCCCCTGGCCGGCCTGCCTATGGGCACCCGCTGCGGCGACATCGACGCGGGCATCCTCCAGTACCTGATGAACAAGTATGGCATGGACATCGACAAGATGCTCAACGTGCTCAACAAGAAGTCGGGCGTGGAGGGCCTGAGCTGCGTCAGCTCCGATTTCCGCGACCTGGAGAACGCCGCCGCCGAGGGCAATGAGAAGGCCGAGCTGGCCCAGAAGAAATTTGCCTATGAGGTGCGCAAGTATGTGGGCGCTTACGCCGCCGCCATGGGCGGGGTGGACGCCGTCATCTTCACCGCCGGCGTGGGCGAGAACGACAAGGTGATTCGCGCCATGTCCTGCGAGGGTCTGGAGTTCATGGGCCTGAAGCTGGACGCGGCCACCAACGACGTCCGGGGCAAAGAGACCGTCATCTCCGCCGCCGACTCCAAAGTGAAGGTGCTGCTCATCCCCACCAACGAGGAGCTGATGATCGCCATCGACACCGCCGCGTTGGCCAAGTAAAATTTCCGATTCAAAGCCGGACGCTATGCGGCGTCCGGCTTTCCTCATAAAAGGGGGTATGCGAATGGAGCTCTGTAAAAAATGGACTGTTCAGATGAAAAACAATATCAGCGGCGGGGGCGTGATGCCGCCGACCTTTGATCCTTTTGATCCAGCCGTCTTTTATGTCTCAGACGGCTGGCAGTCCTACTATTCCTCTATGCGGCTGCGCAGACTGTCTGTGGAGACAGGGGAGGAACTGGCGAATGTTCTGACACGGGACAGTACAAGGTGCGTCCATATAGAGAAAGACAGGATATTCGCGGTGCTGAACAAGCGGATTCTGGAGCTGAACCGGAGCGATCTCAGCGTTCGGCGCGCCTATAAAAAGGGTGTGCCCCTGTACATGGACTACGCCGCCTTTGACGGCAAAGACAAACTGCTGATGATGAACAGGAACGGCGATTTTTTAAATGTGTTCGATCTGAATGCCGAGACGGCCCGGAAAAAGAAGGTGAGTACCTGCTGCGGGATCTGGAAGGAGGACGAAAATGTTTTCCTCATCTTAAACGGCGATGCCATTCTGCGCTATGACCTGGCCGGAAACAAGCTGAAAAAACTGGCTGATACGCAGCCCTGCTCCGGGTGCAGATTGGGCCCGTCCGGTCAGCTGTATCTGCTGTGCAAGGGTCCGGTAGAGGGCGGAGAGGTCTCGTCAAAGCTTGTGATTTACCCATCCGCCGCCGGAGGCACATCCCGAGAAATCGTTCCTGGGGAGTTGATCCAGGACTTCTCCCTGTCCCAGGACGAGAAGCGGCTGTTTTTGATTCGGGACAACTGCATCTGGCTGTATTCCATCCCGGAAGAGAGGGTCATATTCCAACACGAATTTGAGGGCGAATTTGCCTTTGAAGACGGTCTTCATATCGTCCGTGAGAATATTTTTACCTACCATTGGAGAGAAAAGGACCTGACCTGCTGGCAAATCAGGGGGTAAATTACAGGTCCAGCTTCATATAGATACAGCCGTCGATGGGGTTGTTGTTGTATCGCTCAATCTCATAGAAGCCCAAGGCCCGGTACATGCGGATGGCGCTGTCCAGAAACGGAAAAGTGTCCAGCAGCATGTGGGTGTAGCCGATAGCCCTGGCGTCGTCGATGACCTGCCGGACCAGCTTTCCGCCGATGTGTTTATCCCGGTACTGGGGGCGGACATAGAGCCGCTTCATCTCGCAGTTTTGCTCGTCTATTTTCCGCAGTCCGATACACCCCGCCGGCTCTCCGTCCCAGCGGGCCAGGTACAGCCGTCCCCAGGGCGGGCCGTATTTCTGCTCCAGGTGTTGGACCTCCTCGTCGTAGTTCTGCAGGGAGAGGTAGCCGGAGAAAGAGGGCTCTCCGGCAATCAGCGCCTGTGTGTACTCAGAAAACAACCCGCCGATTTCCCCAGGATACTCATAGGCGGGGATGACCGTCAAGCTCATAGGCCGGACCTCCTGAATTGGATACACAATATTACCACAAAAAGGAACCGTTGACAAGGAAGAAAGGGCTATATTATAATGTTGCATCGGGAATAAACCTTTTGATGGATAGAAGGAGGGCGGCATGGACATCCATATCAACGACATTCTAAAGATGAAAAAGCCCCATCCCTGCGGCAGCCAGGAGTGGCTGGTCCTGCGGGTGGGGATGGATTTCAAGATGCGCTGCCAGGGCTGCGGCCGCGAGGTGATGCAGCCCCGGAGCAAGGCGGAAAAGAACATCAAGAAGGTTTTCCGGGACGGACAGCCCGTAGAGAACCTATAAAGGAAAGGAGCCTTACTGTATGCGCTACGACAGCGATCTGCTGTACCGGCCGCCGGGGGAGTGGAAGAGCTATCTGCTCCAGTGCACCATCGGCTGCTCCAACAACCAGTGCACCTTCTGCGGGATGTACAAGGAGAAAAAATTCCGCATCCGTCCGGTGGAGGACATCCTGGAGGACATCGGCATGGCCCGGGACTACTACGGCCCGGAGCTGCGCCGAGTGTTCCTCATGGACGGGGACGCCATCATCATGAAGACGGAGGAGCTTTTGCAAATTCTCCATAAGCTTTATGACTGCTTTCCCAAGCTGGAAAAGGTGACCCTCTACGCCGGGCCCAAGAGCACCCTGTCCAAGACACCGGAGGAGCTGCGCACCCTGCACGAGGCCGGGCTGTCCCGGGCCTACCTGGGGGTGGAGAGCGGCAGCGACCGGGTGCTCCAGTTCATCCACAAGGGCTGCTCCGCCGGGGAGATGCTGCTGGCCGGCCAGCGGCTGGTGGAGGCGGGGATCGACCTGTGGGTCACCGTCATCCTGGGGATGACCGGGGCCAACGGAGAGGGAGGCGACTGGGAGGAGCACATCCTGTCCACTGCCAAAATGATCAACGCCATGAGGCCCCGGCACCTGTCAGCCATGACCTTTGCCCCCGCCAAGGGCACCCCCCTGGGAGAGGACGTGCTGGCCGGCCGGTTTGCCGTCTGCTCCGCCGACCACGTGCTGGAGGAGTGCCGCCTGCTCATCGAGCATCTGGACGTGGACCCGCTCCACTTTACCAGCAACCACGCCTCCAACTACCTGCCCCTGAAGGGCGGCCTGCCGGAGGACAAGGAAAAATTCCTGGACATGATTGACCAGGCCCTGGCAGGCAGAATTCGACTGCGCAAGACACTGAACCGGGGCATTTAAAGGGAAAAAGACGCTGCTTGTCCTCCTGGCTGGCGAGGCCGGGAGGACGTTTTTTTCCTTTGACGGCTTGTGCCACATCTTGGGAGAGACGGTAAAATACAGTGGAAACCCCGGTTATTCTTGTTAATTTCTTATAATATATATAATATCAGAACGCTATTTCTAGGCAGTTTTGCCCTTGTTTTGCCCTTTGGAATTGGTTACAATGTGGTTACAAAAGTAACAGGACATTGCTTTTGGTTGTCATAATTCTGACAAAAGCGTATCAAAACTGAAAAGGAGTGCAGACAATGAAGCGTAAGCTATTCTCCGCGATGCTGAGCGCCTTTGCCTTGCTCCTCCTGATGGGCGCCTCTGCGGTTCCAACACAGTCGCAGAGCACCCTCTTGGCAGAGGAGGAGAGCGCCGCCTCTACAGGTACGGCGCTTGAGACTGAAGCGCAGTTCCAAGACCCTTCCCAAGGGGACCCGCAGGGGACGGACGTAAAACCCTGGACCAATCCCTTGCCGGACAGTCCCGCCGAGGACACGGGCCCCGCTGAGAGTACTGACCCTGTTGACGACAAGCTGTTGATTGACGGTCAGCCCGCCCCCTTGACGCTGGGCAAGCGGTATGTACAGAGCACCAGCTATGTGTCCCTGTCCAATATGGCCAAGGAGCTGGACCCCGCCGCCCAGACCATCTGGGATGGCAGCACGATGACTGTCACCACAGAGAAGCTCTCGCTGACTGCCAAGGTCGGCCAGCTTTATCTGGTGGCCAATGGCCGCTACCTCTACATTCCCGAGGGGGTTCAGCTTGAGGGAGAGGACCAGGTCTCCGTCCCCCTGCGGGTGGTGGCAAAGGCTTTCGACGCCGTGGTAGGCTACGACGGCGCCACCGCTACCGTCACAGTGACACGGGGCTCCGGCGCGGTTCAGGCCGGCGATGGCTTCTACAACCAGGACGACCTGTTCTGGCTGTCCCGGGTAATCTACCGGGAGAGCGGCAACCAGTCCCTGGAGGGACAGATGGCTGTGGGCAACGTGGTGCTGAACCGGGTGGCCGACCCTGTTTTCCCCGACTCGGTGGAGGGGGTGCTGGCCCAGAAGAACCAATTCAGCACCTATAAATCCGGAGTGCTGGCCGCAACCGAACCCTCGGAAGAGAGCACCATTGCCGCAAAACTGGTGATGGACGGCGGCGTGGTGGAGGAGACTCTGGGCGCACTGTTCTTCGACTCTGGCGTGAACAGCTGGGCCGCCCGGAACAAGAGATTGATTGCCACCTTTGGCGACCACAACTTTTACGGCTAAGCAGATCAGGGATGCCTTTTTGGCATCCCTGATTTCTATATAAGAAAACAGGAACGTGTAACGCGTCCCTGCTGTTCTCCCTTAGACCGCCTGCATCCGTCTGACGATATCAAGCAGGGCGGTCAGCGGCTCCTTATCCTGGCTGTCCTCCTGGCTCTGTCGGGCCAGTATGCTCTCCAGCCAGCGGACCAAGTCGCCGTCTGCATCTTCCAGCGACTGGAGCGGCTGGTTTTCACCGCCGATCACATAGGCTGAGCCGCATCCCATGCCGCCGGCCGAAAATGTCCCCGGGTCTGTATTCAGGATCCGCCACCCGTGATGCCCTAATTTCATTGCGTCAAAGCGAGACAGTGCGCCTGCCTCAATCAGGTCGTCCAGGAATGCGTCGTACTGGCCTTGAGTCATACTGCGTGGGTCGTACTTGCCGGCCAGGGCGGCAAGCTCCTGGTCGGACAGTCCGGTCCGAGGGGCGGTGCCCGCTGCATAGGTATCACAGTTGGGGGACTGTGAGGCGCCGCCCTTGCGGGCGCTGTCAGTCTGTTTCAGAATGTCGTCAAAATTTTTCGCGTGCCAGCTCCCGTCGGACCGCTGGGTCAGGTTCAGCTT
>JAAWEX010000130.1 GCA_022794495.1 Lawsonibacter sp.
CTGAAGTGGGACTCCCCCTGGGGGGTGGGCTACCCCGGCTGGCACATTGAATGCTCCGGCATCTCTCTGAAGTACAACGGCGAGTATCTGGATCTCCACTGCGGCGGCGTGGACAACGCATTCCCCCACCACACCAACGAGATCGCCCAGTCCGAGAGCTATATCGGCCATCCCTGGTGCCGGCAGTGGTTCCATGTCCACCACCTGAATACAAGCTCCGGCAAGATGTCCAAGTCCAAGGGGGAATTTCTCACCGTCTCCCTGCTGGAGGAGAAGGGCTACGACCCCATCGTCTACCGCTTCTTCTGCCTGCAGAGCCACTATCGCAAGGGGCTGGTCTTCTCCTGGGAGAATCTGGACAACGCCGCCGGGGCCTTCCAGAAGCTCATCGCGAAAATCGCCGCTCTGGACCCCGCCGACGGGCCGGTGGATGAGGCCGTGGCGGCGGAGTATAAGGAGAAGTTCCGGGCTCAGGTGGGCAACGACCTGAACACCTCCATGGGCGTCACCGCCCTGTATGACGCCCTCAAGGCCAAGGCCAACGGCGCGACCCGGCTGGCGATTTTGGACAGCTTTGACCAGGTGCTGTCCCTGTCCCTGCTGGACAAGGCGGCAGCCGTACGAGAGGAGCAGAAGAAGCAGAAGACAGCCACCCAGGGGGGGTATACCATCACCGGCGAGGGGGACCCCGCCGTGGACGCCCAGGTCATGGCCCGGTATGAGGCCAAGAAGGCCAAGAATTTCGCCGAGGCCGACCGTATCCGGGATGAGCTCAAGGCCCAAGGCATCGAGGTCACCGACCTGCCCGGCGGAGCCAGCTGGAAGAGAGTATGATTCACAAGACGCAAATCCAAACCTGAAGCCTGCTGCACAGAAGCTGCGAAGAGATATGACGCGGGAAGAACGCCGCCTGTGGTATGATTTTTTGAAACCTCTTCCGGTTAATGTCCACCGGCAAAAGGTGATAGGCCCCTATATTGTGGATTTCTATGTTTCACAGGGGAAAACGGTCATCGAATTGGATGGATCACAACACCTTGTGCCTGAGCACAGGGAAATGGATGCAGCCAGAGACGAATATTTAGCGGCCTTAGGACTGCGTGTGTTTCGTTACTCCAATGCGGATGTCCGGGAGCGGTTTCCTGCGGTGTGCGAGGATATATGGAGCCATGTTTTCCCTGCGGGGGGACCTCATCCGTCATTTGCTTCGCAAATGCCACCTTCCCCTAAAGGGGAAGGCTAGGGGCGGTGCAATCGGCCAAAGCGCAGTAAAAAAGGCTTCCCCTTTAGGGGAAGCTGGCACGGCGAAGCCGTGACTGATGAGGCCGTCTGCCCGGCGGATCCAGCCGGAAGAGAGTATAGAATTAAAACCGCCCTACTCTTGAAAAAAGTGGGGCGGTTACCTGTTTTTTAATAATTATTTGCCATTTTTATATTTTTTCCTATCGGCCATATGTTTTGCTGCAAGAGGGCTTCCATGTCTTAAGGCATCTGACATCAATTCCATAAAGTATGAGTCCTTTGCTTCACATAAATCTTCAAGTTCTTTAATCCTTTTGCTTTTAGTTCCAAATCCAAACAGACCCATTGTCTTTCTCCTTTCGCATTTATATATAATTTTTTAGCCAATCAGGCATATCGGGATCGTCAATTTCCCAGGAATCGACAATTTCTTCTTCGCTCCAAATATTTTCATCTCCATCGAAAAATTTCTGCCTATGACATTCGTACTTGAAAATTGTATCTCCTTCGAGACGATATTCATTCCAGTAGTAATTTTGTTTCCCAAAGCCTTTCCATTCGTTAGTTGTGTAAATTGTCATAATTCGCCCCTCCCTTTAGTGAAAATTATTTTATACACCCCCAGGGAGCGTTTCCGCCCCCTGGAGCGCCGGGCAAAAACAAAAACACTGCGCAGTTAAGCCTGCACAGTGTGAGAAGCATAATCCACCTAATAAAAAATGGAAAGAACAAATACGCCAAAGGCACCCTTGCAAAGAAGGATGGAATGTCGTATAATATTCCGTGCGGAAGCGGTTCAAGGCCGTTGTATAGGTGGGGTTCACACCTGTGCAGGCTTGCGGGTGCGCCAACACCCGTAAGCCGCCGCATTTTTGTTTTCCTGTCGATTATATCACGGAAACTCCTCCAATGCAAGGAATCAAAGAGAAAAACTTCAGCCCCGTCTTTCCGGCTTGGAGAGACGGGGCTGCGTTTCATTTACCAATCCTGGTCCTGATAGGGGGTATCCTCCACGCCCTTTTCCCGGAGCTTTTTCACCAGCCGGTCCAGGGGAGCCTTCCACAGGGCCTTGAACCAGGCTGTCTTGCCGAACCAGCGCACCAGAGCGGGGCTGACGGCGTAATACAGCCGGATGAAGGCCTTTCCGGGGAGCGAGGCGGCCAGCTGCTGATCGCGGAAGCGGCGCAGGGTCCACACCTGGGGGCAGTCGTAGGAGCCATAGACCGCCGTGGCGACGTAACAGCCGCTCTTCTTCTTGGGAGCGGGAGCGACGTAGTCCTCCTCCGCCTTGGGCGCGGGGGCGGCGCGCTCCACCTTTGGCATCTTTTTCTGTTTTTCCAGGTCTTGAATCAGGCGGAGCTGAGCGTCCAGCGGGTTGCCGCAGGCGCTGCAAAAGATGCGGGAATCGTCGTTCATTTGGCCGCAGCCAGGACAGCGTTTTGACATAACCATACTCCTTTTAGGGGCGGGCTTGAAAAAGCGCCGCAGTATAATTTTGGTATGCGTCAATTATAACAGAAGTTATGAAAACAAACAAGGGAAAATGATCTACTTTGACAAATTTCTTTGAAAAAAAGACAGGGCGTTGCCCCAGAGAATGCCCTCCGCCTGGGCGGGGGAGAGCCCCCGGTCCAGGAGGCAGCGATACAGCCCGGCGAACTGCTCCGGGCAGTCCAGGCCAGAGGGGAGGTCTGCGCCGTCGGCGTCGGAGCCCAGGGCCAGGCAGTTCTCCGCCCCCAGCTCCAGGAAGCGCTCCACATGGCGGTACAGGTCGTCCAGGCCGGCGGGGCGGCTGCCGGTGCGGAGGAAGTCCTGGAAATAGTTCAGGCCAATGAGGCAGCCCCGCGCCGCCATCTCCCTGATCTGCCCGTCCGTAAGGTTGCGGCTGTGTCCGCAGACCGACCGGGCGTTGGAGTGGCTGGCCACAAAGGGTCTTTGGGCGGCCTCCAATATGCCGCCGAAGCCCTGGTCGTTGAGGTGGGACACGTCAATCAAAATGCCGCAGTCCTCCAGCGCCCGGACGGCCTCCCTTCCGAAGGGCGACAGCCCGTGACCAGTCATGCTTCCGGAGCCCAGCTCATTTTCCCCGTTCCAGGTGAGGGTGAGCATCCGCACCCCGTCCCGGGCCAGAACCTCTACCCGGTCCAGCCGGCCGGCCAGAGCGGAGCCGTTTTCTACGGTGAGAATGGCGGCTGTTTTGTTTTGGGCCCAGGCGGCCTCGACGTCTGAGGCGGTGCGGCAGGGGAGGACCTTGTGGGAGAGGGCCTCCATCTGCCGGTAAAAGCTGCGCTGGTGGAGGTGGTAGTAGGCGGCGGCGTCCTCCCCTGACAGGCCGTCGGGGACGAAGATGGCGCAGCATTGGCACCAGTGTACCCCCTCCGGGATGGCGGACAGGGAGAAATGCCGGCCGGGGAGGTCCAGGGTGTCCGTCTCCCCGATCCGGCCGGTCAGGGCGGCGAGGGACTGCCTGCCCCGGGCCGGGTCCTGGAGGGCGGTGAGCCGGGAGGCGTCCTCCGGCGACAGGGCGGTGAGGGTGTCGCAGTGCAGGTCGATGAGGGCGTAGGGAAGCATGGCGGTCTCCTTTCCGAACGTAGGGCGCGACGACCCCGGCGCGCCGTTTGATTGAATATTTGCCGTTAAGGACGGGCCGCCGAGGGCGGCGGCCCCTACAGAATATGCGGAAAACCTACGGCTTTTTCATGGTCAGGGAGATACGCTTCTTTTTCTCGTCCACCTCCACCACCCACACGGTGATCACGTCCCCCACGCTGAGCAACTCAGAGGGGTGGCGCACCCGGCGGGGGAGCTTGGAGATGTGGACCAGGCCGTCCTGGTGGACGCCGATATCGACGAACACGCCGAAGTCGATGACGTTGCGCACCGTGCCCTGGAGCTCCATGCCCGGCTTCAGGTCTTTGGCCTCCATCACGTCGGTGCGCAGGATGGGGGGAGGCAGCTCGTCCCGGGGGTCCCGGCCCGGCTTGGACAGTTCCTTGACAATATCCGCCAGGGTGGGGGCCCCCGCCCCGCAGGTCTGGGACAGGGACTCGTAGCCGACGGACTCCGCCTTGGCCCGCAAATCAGCGATTCTTCCCGCCTTCACGTCCTCCAGGGTGCAGCCGCAGGCGGCCAGCAGCTTTTCCGCCGCGGCGTAGCTCTCCGGGTGGACGCCGGTGTTGTCCAGCACGGATTTGCTCTCAGGCACCCGAATGAAGCCGGCGCACTGCTCAAAGGCCTTGGGGCCCAGCTTGGGCACCTTTAGAAGCTGCTTCCGGGTGGTAAACGCCCCGTTCTCCTCCCGATACTTCACCAGGTTCTTGGCCGTGGCGGCGGTGAGGCCGCTCACCCGCTGAAGCAGAGAGGGGGAGGCGGTGTTGGCGTCTACGCCCACGGCGTTGACGCAGTCCTCTACCACGCCGTCCAAGGCTTCGCCCAGCCGGGCCTGGGGCATGTCGTGCTGATACTGGCCCACCCCGATAGCCTTGGGGTCGATCTTCACCAGCTCAGCCAGGGGGTCCTGGAGCCGCCGGGCGATGGACACGGCGCTTCTCAGGTTGACGTCGAATTGGGGGAATTCCTCGGCGGCCAGCTTGGAGGCGGAGTAGACCGAGGCCCCCGCCTCGCTGACGATCATGTAGGAGACCCCGCCCCCAATTTTTTGAATCAGCTCCACCGTCATCTGCTCGGTCTCCCGGCTGGCAGTGCCGTTGCCAATGGCGATATGCTCCACCCCGTGGGCCCGGATCATGGCGGACAGCCTGGCGATGCACTCCTCCTTCTGCCGCGCCCCGTGGGTGGGGTAGACCACCGCCGTGTCCAGCACCTTGCCGGTGGGGTCCACCACCGCCACCTTGCAGCCCATACGGAAGCCGGGGTCCAGGCCCATGGTCACCTTGCCCTTCACCGGGGGCTGCATCAGCAGGGGCTTCAGGTTCAGGGCGAACATGTGGATGGCCCCCTCGTTGGCCTGG
>JAAWEX010000131.1 GCA_022794495.1 Lawsonibacter sp.
CGACCTGAAGCTGGGCGCGGGCATGTTCGTCCCCGGCTTCGAGGAGCAGGTGATCGGCATGAAGGCCGGCGAGGAGAAGGACATCGACATCACCTTCCCTGAGGACTACCACGCCGACCTGGCCGGCAAGGCTGTGGTCTTCCATGTGAAGTGCAACGAGGTAAAGGAGTCTCAGGCCCCCGAGGTGGACGACGAGTTTGCCAAGGACGTGTCTGAGTTTGAGACCCTGGCCGATTTCCGCAAGGACCTGGAGGAAAAGCTCCGGCAGCGCAGAGAGGCCCAGGCTAAGAGCGACTTTGAGAACGCCGTGATGGAGCAGCTGGTGGAGAACATGGAGTGCGAGGTCCCCGACGGCATGGTGGAGGTCCAGGTGGACCGCCTTATGGACGATTACGCCATGCGCCTGCAGAGCCAGGGTATCCCCATGGACCAGTACATGTCTATGATGGGCATGACCCCCGAGATGATGCGGACCTCTGCCCGTCCTTCCGCGCTGAAGCAGGTGCAGACTGAGCTGGCGCTCACTGCCGTGGCCAAGGCCGAGGGCCTGGCGGTCTCGGAGGAGGAGTATGATGCCGAGATCACCAAGCTGGCCGAGCAGTATAAGATGCCCGCCGATCAGGTGAAGGCCATTATCCCCGAGGAGGAGCTGAAAAAGGACCTGGCGATGCGCAAGGCCAGCGAGCTGGTTCTCTCCAGCGCCAAGGAGGGCAAGGCCAAGAAGGCGAAGAAGGCCTCTAAGAAGGAGGACGCCGAGGAGAAGCCCAAGCGCACCCGGGCCAAGAAGGCTGAGGAGCCCGAGGCTGAGTAAAGAAAAAGCGTCCCGGGGCGGTTTCAGACTGTTCCGGGCGCAGCCCTGTCCCAAAAGACCGGAAGGGCGAGGAATAGTTTTCCGGTGCGGCGGGTATGCTTTGGTATCCCGTCAGAAAAAAGGAGTATCATTATGAGTTTAGTCCCCTATGTAGTAGAACAGACCAACCGCGGCGAGCGGTCCTACGACATCTTTTCCCGTTTGCTCAACGACCGCATTGTGATGCTGTCTGAGGAGGTCAACGCCACCACCGCCTCTCTGATTGTGGCCCAGCTGCTGTATCTGGAGGCCCAGGACCCGGACAAGGACATCCAGTTCTATATCAACAGCCCTGGCGGCTCCGTCACTGACGGCATGGCCATTTACGACACCATGCAGTATATCAAATGCGATGTGTCTACCATCTGCATCGGCATGGCCGCTTCTATGGGAGCCTTTTTGCTGTCCTCCGGCGCCAAGGGCAAGCGTCTGGCCCTGCCCAACGCCGAGATTATGATCCACCAGCCCTCCGCCGGCACCCAGGGCCAGATTACCGATATGGCCATCCACCTGAAGCGGCTGGAGATTGTCAAGACCCGGATGAACCGCATCCTGGCAGAGAACACCGGCAAGTCTATCGAGGTGGTCACCGCCGACTGCGAGCGGGACAACTTTATGACCGCACAGGAGGCCCTGGAGTACGGCCTGGTGGACAAGGTGTTGGAGAGGCGCTGATTGTTTCGGGGCGGGACTCTCCCGCCTATCTCCAAGTAATGAGGTGTTTCCATGGCTAAAAATGACGACAAGAGAATCCGCTGTTCCTTCTGCGGCAAGCACCAGGATCAGGTAAAGCGGATGATTGCCGGTCCCGGCGTTTATATCTGCGACGAGTGCGTTAACCTGTGCGTAGAAGCGATGGGGGCGGACGCCTTCCTGCTGGACGATCTGAGCCAGTTCCCTGGGGACATCCCCGATGTGATCCCCACCCCCAAGGAGATCCACGCCGTACTGGATCAGTATATCATCGGCCAGGAGAAGGCCAAGGTGGCCCTGTCGGTGGCGGTTTACAACCACTACAAGCGCATCTACTTCGGCGGAGCGGAGGATGTGGAGCTGCAAAAGAGCAACATCCTCCTGATCGGCCCCACCGGCTGCGGCAAGACCCTCTTTGCCCAAACGCTGGCCCGGGTGCTGAAGGTGCCCTTTGCCATCGCCGACGCCACCACCCTCACCGAGGCGGGCTATGTGGGCGATGACGTGGAGAATATCCTCCTGCGCCTGGTCCAGGCCGCCGACTACGATATCGAGCTGGCCGAGCGGGGGATCATCTATATCGACGAGATGGATAAGATCGCCCGAAAGAGCGAAAATACCTCCATCACCCGCGATGTCTCCGGCGAGGGGGT
This sequence comes from Lawsonibacter sp., assembly GCA_022794495.1. GTDB lineage: Bacteria > Bacillota > Clostridia > Oscillospirales > Oscillospiraceae > Lawsonibacter. The sequence continues at coordinate 2,197 of JAAWEX010000131.1, forward strand.
GCAGCAGGCTCTGCTGAAAATTCTGGAGGGCACCGTGGCCAACGTCCCGCCCCAGGGCGGACGGAAGCACCCTCACCAGGAGTTCATCCAGATCGACACCCACAATATCCTCTTTATCTGCGGCGGCGCCTTCGACGGCGTGGACAAAATCATAGAGCACCGCCTGGATAAGCGGGCCCTAGGCTTTGGAGCCGAGATTCAGAGCAAGAAGGAACGAAATGTGGGCCAGCTGATGGCGGAAATCCAGCCTCAGGATCTGCTGAAATACGGCATTATCCCTGAGCTGGTGGGCCGCCTTCCGGTGGTGACCACCCTGGAGTCCCTGGACCGGGATCAGATGGTGCGCATCCTCACGGAGCCCAAAAACGCCTTGGTAAAGCAGTACCAGGTGCTGCTGGACTACGACCAGGTGGAGCTGGAGTTCACGCCCGAGGCACTGAAGGCGGTGGCCGACCGGGCGGTGGCCAGAGAGATTGGCGCGCGCGGCCTGCGGGCCATCCTGGAAGAGGTCATGAACCAGATTATGTACGATATCCCCTCCGACCCCACCATTGTGAAGGTGGCCATTACCGAGGGCTGTGTCCAGAACAAAGAGCCCCCCGCTCTGGAGCGGGACCCGGAACGCACCCAGCGTCCCAAGCTGGGCGGGGCCGCCCTCCAGGTGGAACAGCCAAACTCCAGAGGGCCCCGCGGCCGGGCAGGATAAGAAAAGACGCCCCGCTTTACCCCGCAGCGGGGAGCGGGGCGCTTGCTTTATCAAAGCCGGCCCGCCGGCAAAAGGAAGTGAACGATGATGAGCAAAGAATTTGATATTCTGAATACCTCCTCCATGCCTGTTATCGCCCTGCGGGGGCTGACGGTGTTCCCCAATGTACTCATCCACTTTGAGGTGTCGCGGGCGGCCTCGGCGAAAGCCCTGGAAGCGGCCATGACGGTGGGAAGCTCCATCTTCCTGGTGGGTCAAAAGGATATCGCGGTGGAGGAGCCGGGCCCGGACGATCTGTACCGGGTGGGCACCATCTCCAATATCCGCCAGATTCTCCGTATGCCGGGGGACAATGTGCGGGTGATGGTGGAGGGGGTGGCCAGGGGCAGCCTGCTCCAGCTGCTGCGGGCCGAGCCCTATCTGGAGGCGGAGGTGCGGGAGATTGCCGTTCCCGCCTCTCCTCCCAGGGGGACGGCCAGGACCGAGGCCCTGATGCGGGCCACCTACGAGCTGTTCCAGACCTACGCTGAATTGTCCCCCAAGCTGTCTTCCGACCTGATGATCCACGTGCTGGCCAGCCAGGACCCGGGCCACATTGCCGACTATATCGCGCAGAATATCCCCATGCGCAACACCGACAAGCAGGCGATTCTGGAGGAGCTGCGCCCCGCCAAGCGGCTGGAGAAGCTCTACAGCCTGTTGGAGCGGGAGGTGGAGATTCTCTCCCTGGACCAGGAGATCCAGGAGCGGGCCAGGGAGCAGATGAACGACCACCAGCGGGACTACTACCTGAGGGAGCAGATCAGAGCCATCCAGGCCGAGCTGGGGGAAGAGGCGGATGAGATTGAGGAGTACCGGGAAAAAATTGCCGGGGCCAAGCTCCCCGACCCGGTGCGGGAGAAGCTGAACAAGGAGCTGGGCCGGCTGGCCAAGCAGTCCTACAGCTCCTCGGAGAGCACGGTGCTGCGCAACTACCTGGATATCTGCCTGGAGCTGCCCTGGGGGAAGACCACCAAGGAAAAAATCAATGTCTCCGCCGTGCAGAAGGTGCTGGACCAGGACCACTTCGGTCTGGACAAGGTGAAGCGGCGGGTGCTGGAGTTTGTGGCCGTCCGCCAGCTCTCCCCTGAGCTGAAGGGGCAGATTATCTGTCTGGTGGGCCCGCCGGGGGTGGGCAAGACTTCTATTGCCATGTCTATGGCCAGAGCGATGAATCGGAAGCTGGCCCGCATCTCCCTGGGGGGCGTCAGCGACGAGGCGGAAATCCGGGGCCACCGGAAGACCTATGTGGGGGCTATGCCCGGTCGGATTATCTCCGCCATCAACCAGGCCCAGAGCTGCAACCCCCTCATCCTGCTGGATGAGATTGACAAGCTGGGCCACGACCACCGGGGGGACCCCGCTTCCGCCCTGCTGGAGGTGTTGGACGGAGAGCAGAACGCCACCTTCCGGGACAACTTTTTAGAGATCCCCTTCGACCTGTCCCAGGTCATGTTTGTCACCACCGCCAACACCACTGACACCATCCCCCGGCCCCTGCTTGACCGGATGGAGATCATCGAGCTGTCCAGCTATACCGACGAGGAGAAGGTGCAGATTGCGAAAAAACACCTGCTGCCCAAGGAGCTGAAGCGCCACGGCCTGACCAGGTCCCAGCTCAAGGTGTCTGATGGCGCTCTGCGGGAGATTATCGCCGCCTACACCAGAGAGTCGGGGGTCCGGGTGCTGGAGCGCCGGCTGGCCGCTGTCTGCCGCAAGGCCGCTATGAAGGTGGTGTCCGACGGGGAGAAGGCCATCCGGGTGACCGACAAGGACCTGGAGGAGTATCTGGGTGTGCCCAAGTACCACCCGGAGCGCCAGGCCCTGGAGGAGCGTGTGGGGGTGGTCAACGGTCTGGCCTGGACCTCTGTGGGCGGCGAGCTGCTGGAGGTGGAGGTAAATGTGGTCCCCGGCTCCGGCAAGGTGGAGCTCACCGGCAACCTGGGAGATGTGATGAAGGAGTCGGCCCACGCCGCCCTCAGCTTTATCCGCAGCCAGGCCTGCCGGCTGAACCTCCCAGCCGACTTTTACAAGGAGAAGGACATCCATGTCCACTTCCCCGAGGGGGCGGTGCCCAAAGACGGTCCCTCCGCCGGGATCGCCATCACTACCGCCATGGTGTCCGCCCTTACAGGGGTCCCCGTACGCCGTGGAATCGCCATGACTGGAGAGGTCACCCTTCGGGGCCGGGTGCTGCCCATCGGCGGCCTGAAGGAGAAGACCATGGCCGCCTTCCGCAACGG
>JAAWEX010000213.1 GCA_022794495.1 Lawsonibacter sp.
GTCATCGCCTACGACGGCGACGGGGCCGGGGTGGCCGCCGCCCAGCGGGCCATCCCTATTTTGGAGAAGGCGGGGCTGAAGGTAAAGGTGCTGCGGATGCAGGGGGCCAAGGACCCGGATGAGTTTATCAAGGCCTACGGCCGGGAGGCCTTTGTCAAGCTGCTGGACCAGAGCGAGAACCAGGTGGATTACCGTTTGGCCCAGATACAGAAAAAGTATGACCTGACCGACGACGGACAGAAGGTCGCCTTTCTCCAGGAGGCCGCCCAGCTGATATCCACCCTCCACAGCGCGGTGGAGCGGGAAATTTACGGAGGCCACGCCGCCCAGACGGCGGGGGTGGCGCCGGACGCCATGAAGCTGGAGGTGGAGCGGGCCCTGAAAGCCCGGCTGCGCAAGGCGAAAAAGCAGCAGGAGCGCCGGGACCTGACCCCCGCCAGCCAGCTGCAGCCCAGGGCCAGGGGCCTGCGGTATGACAACATCCGCTCCGCCCGTGCCGAGGAGGGGCTGCTGCGCCTGCTCATGCTGGACCCGGAGCTGGCAGATAAAATGGAGGGGATGACGGGGAAGGAGTTCTCCTCGCCCCTGCTGGGCCGGGCCTTCGACCTGCTCCGCCGCAGGGCGGAGGAGGGTCTGTCCACCCAGCCGGCGGTGCTGGCTGAGGAGTTTGCCGGAGAGGAGATGAACCATCTGGCTCAGGTGGCCGCCCAGCCGGAATCGGTGGCCAACAGCGGGCGGTCCATTGCCGATTACATATCCGTGATCCGCGGCGAGAGGCTGCGGCAGGGAGAGGGAGTCCAGGGAGACGATCAGCTGCTGGCTCTGCAAAAAAAATATCAACAGAAGAAAGCATATATGGAGGAGAAAAAATGAGCACCAAAAAGAAAGAACCCGCCGTGGAGATGATACTGGAAAAAAAGGGGGGCCAGAGCGATATCCAGGCCCGGATGGAGGCCGGTAAGGTCGAGATCATGAAGGTAGTGGGGGGCGTCGCCGGGGCGGAAAAGCTGGCGGAGCTCATCGAGCGGGGAAAGAAAAAGGGCCGGCTCTCCTCCACTGAGCTGTTGGATGTGTTAGAAGACATGGAGCTGAGCGCCGAACAGATGGACCGGATCTATGACACGCTGGAAAATCTGGGCGTGGAGACGGTGGGGGAGGACTATATCCCGGAGCTGTCTGACACCGCGGAGCCTCCGGCGGAGGAGATGGAGGAGATCGCCGAGGAGGAGATCGTCGATCCCAACACCCTTATCGATACCTTTGGCACCGACGACCCGGTGCGCATGTATCTGAAGGAGATCGGCAAGGTGAACCTGCTCACCTCTGAGGAGGAGGTGGAGCTGGCCCAGGCCATGACCGCCGGCACGGCCGCCCAGGAGCAGCTGGACGAGCTGAGGGAGTCGGGAGAGGAGATTCCCGACGAGCTGCGCCGGGAGCTGGAGAAGGCGGTCAAAAAGGGAGAGCGGGCCCGCCAGCGGCTGGCCGAGGCCAATCTGCGCCTGGTGGTGTCCATCGCCAAGCGGTATGTGGGCCGGGGGATGCAGTTTCTGGATCTGATCCAAGAGGGCAATCTGGGCTTGATTAAGGCAGTGGAGAAGTTCGACTATGTGAAGGGCTTTAAGTTTTCCACCTACGCCACCTGGTGGATTCGCCAGGCCATCACCAGGGCCATCGCCGACCAGGCCCGCACCATCCGTATCCCCGTCCACATGGTGGAGACCATCAACAAGGTGATCCGGGTGCAGCGCCAGCTGCTCCAGGAGCTGGGCCACGACCCCACCCCCGAGGAGACCGCCGAGGAGATGAATATGCCCGCCGAGCGGGTGCGGGAGATTTTGAAGATCGCCCAGGAGCCCGTCTCTCTGGAGACGCCAATCGGCGAGGAGGAGGACAGCCATCTGGGGGACTTCATCCCCGACGAGGACGCCTCCGAGCCGGCTGAGGCCGCCTCCTTCACCCTGCTGAAGGAGCAGCTGATCGAGGTGCTGTCCACCCTGACGCCCAGGGAGGAGAAGGTGCTCAAGCTGCGCTTCGGCATCGAGGACGGCCGTACCCGCACCCTGGAGGAGGTGGGCAAGGAGTTTAATGTCACCAGGGAGCGCATCCGTCAGATCGAGGCCAAGGCCCTGCGCAAGCTGAGACACCCCTCCCGCAGCAAGAAGCTGAAGGACTTTTTGAACTGACGGCCTTCTGTAGGGGCTGGCGCCTTCACCGGCCCGCCGTTTTGTCAAGAAAACTGAGTTGGAACCGGGCCGCCGGGGACGGAGGCCCTGCCAATACACATAGAAAAAAGGAGCGGATTTCCATGGCAGACGAGCAGAATAGAAATTTTGAAAATTTCGATCAGGACTCAGTGATGATCTACATTGATCCCAAGCTGATGAGCAGCCTGAACGATATGGCGGAGAGAAAGCAGCAGGACCTGGAGGCCACCAGGACAGCCGCCGAGGACGGTGATCTGGAGGCCCAGTACCGCCTGGGCCGCAGCTACTACTATGGGGAGGACGGCGCGCCCAAGGACGGTGCGCAGGCCTTCTACTGGTTTAAAAAGGCTGCCGAGGGGGACAATATCTCCGCCCAGTACTATCTGGGCCTGTGCTACATCCGAGGCGTGGGCACCGAGAAGGACGAGGAGAAGGCGGTGGAGCTGTTTGCTGACGCGGCGGACCAGGGCTACCTGCCCGCTGTGTGTGAGCTGGGGCTGTGCTATGAGCTGGGTCACGGCGTGGTGATGGATAAGGGCCACGCGGCCGAGCTCTACCAGGAGGCCGCTGACCAGGACTACGCGCCCGCCCAGTGCAACCTGGGGTATTTCTACTATCAGGGCATCTACTTTGAGGAGAATAACGAGGCGGCGGCGGAGCTGTTTGCCAAGGCCGCCCAGCAGGGCTATCCCCGGGCCCAGGTGCTGATGGGAGAGTGCTTTGAGAACGGCTACGGAGTGGAGAAAGACCCCGCCAAAGCGATTGAGCTCTACCGGGCCGCTTACGACCAGCACTACCCGGACGGCGCGTGCTCCCTGGGCCTGTGCTACGAGGGCGGCGTAGGCGTGGAGGAGGATAAGGCCAAGGCGGTGGAGTTCTACCGCCAGGCCGCTGAGCAGGACTTCCCGCCTGCCCAGTGCAACCTGGGCTTTTGCTACTACATCGGCATCGGCGTGGAGGAGAACCCGGAAAAGGCGGTGGAGTGGTTCACCAAGGCTGCCGAGCGGGAGCACCCCAGGGCTATGTTTTTGCTGGGAGAGTGCTATGACCGGGGCTGGGGCGTAGAGCAGAACTACGACCGGGCCGTTAAGCTGTATCAGCGGGCAGTGGAGAAGGAGTATGTCTCCGCCATGTGTTCCCTGGGCCTGTGCTACGAGCTGGGCCAGGGGGTGCCTGAGGATAAGGTCAAGGCGGTGGAGCTCTACCGCCGGGCCGCCGAGCAAGGGATGCCCCGCGCCCAGTGCAACCTGGGCTTCTGCTACTACACCGGCATCGGCGTGGAGGAGGACAACGACGAGGCCTTCCGGTGGTTTACGCAGGCCGCCGGGCAGGAGTACCCGCGGGCTATGCAGCTGTTGGCGGAGTGCTATGAGAACGGCTATGGTACGGAAAAGAACATCGAAAAGGCGGTGGAGCTGTACACCAAAGCCTATGAGGTGGGCTATCCTCCCGCCGCCTGCGCTTTGGGCCTGTGCTATGAGATGGGCGCCGGAGTGGAGAGAAGCCTGGAGCGGGCGGTGGAGCTGTATCGGGAAGCCGCCGAGAAGGGCGATGCCCGCGCCCAGTGCAACCTGGGCTACTGCTACTACACCGGCATCGGCGTGGAGGAGGACGACGCCGAGGCGGCTAAGTGGTTTGAAAAGTCCGCCGCAGACGGATACCCCCGGGCGGTTTACCTGCTGGGGGAGTGCTACGACCGGGGCTTCGGCGTGGAGCCGGACGCCGACAAGGCCCTCCAGCTCTATCAGCAGGCCAGCGACAAGGGGCATGTCCCCGCCTTCTGTGCCCTGGGGCTGTGCTATGAGCTGGGCCAAGGGGTGCCCGAGGACAAGGAGAAGGCCAGAGAGCTCTATCTCAAGGCGGCGGAGCGGGGCTATCCTCGCGCCCAGTGCAACCTGGGCTTCTTCTACTACCAGGGCATCGGCGTGGAGGAGAACAACGAGGAGGCCGTCAAGTGGTTTGCCAAGGCGGCCGAGCAGGGCTATCCCAGAGCGATGCAGCTGCTGGGGGAGTGCTACGAAAACGGCTACGGGGTGGAAAAGGACCAGGCTAAAGCCGTAGAGCTGTATGTCAAGGCCCACGAGGCGGGTTATCCCCCCGCCAGCTGCGCCCTGGGCGTGTGCTACGAGTACGGCGACGGGGTGGAGATGGACAAGGCCAAGGCGGTGGAGTTCTACCGCCAGGCCGCGGAGCAGGGCCACCCCAGGGGGCAGTGCAACCTGGGCTACTGCTACTACCAGGGCATCGGCGTGGAAGAGGACGACAGCCAGGCCTTCCAGTGGTTCCAAAAGGCCGCCCAGCGGGACTACCCCCGGGCGATGTGCCTGTTGGCGGAGTGCTACGAGAACGGCTACGGCGTCCAGCAGGACGACGCGAAGGCGGCGGAGTGGTACAGCCGGGCCGCTGAGCAGGACTATCCCCCTGCCTTGTGCTCTCTGGGCCTGTGCTACGAGCTGGGCCAGGGGGTGCCCGAGGACAAGGCCAAGGCTGTGGAGCTCTACCTCCAGGCGGCCCGGCGGGGTCACGCCCGCGCCCAGTGCAATCTGGGCTACTGCTACTACCAGGGCATTGGGGTGGAGGAGGACAACGACAGGGCCTTCCAGTGGTTTGAAAAATCCGCCGCCCAGGGCTACCCCAGGGCCCAGTACCTGTTGGGGGAGTGCTATGAGAACGGCTACGGCGTGAAGGTGGATATCCACAAAGCGGTGGAGCTGTACCGCAAGGCCCACGAGAACGGCAACCCCTCCGGCACCTGCTCCCTGGGTCTGTGCTACGAGCTGGGCCAGGGGGTGCCCGAGGACAAGGCCAAGGCTGTGGAGCTCTACCGCCAGTCGGCGGAGCGGGGGCTGTCCCGCGCCCAGTGCAACCTGGGCTACTGCCTCTACGAGCAAAATCCCGCTAAAATGCGTACCGCATCTTGTACGCATTTTACCAAAGCCTCTCGTTCCAATTTAGACATAGC
>JAAWEX010000005.1 GCA_022794495.1 Lawsonibacter sp.
AGTACGCAGCTTCAGAGTCTGTCATTTCTACCAAAACCTTGCGGAAACGTTCTGCTTCCCCTTCCTTTAGACTCCCTCCTGTCAGCAGGAAATCATACCTGCGGTACACTTCTTCGATGAGCATACAAATCTTTTCCCTTGCCGAGGCAAAGGTATTTGCCTTTATATCTGCAAAGCTTAAAAAGATTACAGGCATACTTCCTTGAAGTTTACGGTATTTCTCACTCTTCCATATGGATAAACCCTTAAACACCTCTCCCTGCCCCGCATATTGTACAGATAAGAATCTCTCCAGCATGTTCATATTCAAGGTCTTGCCAAATCTGCGGGGACGGGTAATCAACGTCACATCGTCCCTGTTTTCCCACCACTGCCTGATAAAATCTGTCTTATCAATATAAAAGTTGTTTTCTGTTATCAGCTTTTCAAAACTCTGAATTCCTATTCCTACGGTTCTTGCCATGGCAATATATCTCCCATACTCAAAAGACACTCATTATATAAAAACATTCACTAATTCGACCGCAAAAACGCTATATTCCAAACGGCAATGACAACTGCACTATTTCATCTACAGAATTTTCTTCTAACGAATCCGCGTCCACAGAAATATCTGTTTCCCTAGCAGATTCGTCATATTCATCCAATTCATCTATATCATCATTTTGTAATATATTGGACTGTAAGCTCTTTAAAATATTTTTAATTTCTATTGGAATGTCACTTTCCTGCATCACTTCTAATATATCATCTTTACTTAGATTCAACCTCATCTCAGCATTAAGCCAATTAAAAATCTGCTTTAATGCCTCTTTACCCATTCCTATTTTTTTATATGTTTCTTTGTCATCATACTCCTCATATCTCATCCTGATTTTTTCAGCTTCGCGCTTCACCTCATTATTATTTCTATACTCCTGTAAATTTAAAATCAGACTTGCCTTAAAAATGCTGTCTTCTAAATTATCATCATACTTATATCGCGACATAACAATCGTATTTTTCAATGAATCAAAAATTTTTCTTTCTATCTGGTCAATAGACGGGATACCGTCACTTTGAGAATATTTTTTAAAAAGTGCCCTATTGATTAACTCGCCATTTAATAAATAATTTTCTATTTCATACATCTCTAAAAGATAAAGTTGAACACTTTTTGATTTTCCATAATCAACTAATTTTTGTTTCCATTCATCAGGTAATCCATCACTATCCCGAATAAATATAATATCAATATCCTTGTTTAAAAAATCTTTTAATAATGGCTTAATTTGGAAAGGCATTTTATCATCTTTACTTCTCCCCTTATGTATTGATACTGTGTTCGCCCCATAAAAAACTTTAGTCCCCAGGATTTTGTCTGCCGTTTCCCATATTTCAACATTAGCATCTTCTATAAAAACCATCTTCCCACTGATAACAGATTTTGCCAATTCATAATTATCAAGTTGCGCTATCTGCTCATCGACATCTTCTTTTGCCGACACACTCCGCCTTTTTGGCGGCTGTAGTCTTTTTTGTTGTGCTTTTCTTTGCCGCCGTCTTCTTCTTCTCCGCCGCAGTCTTTTTCGTGGCAGTCTTCTTTGTGGTGGCTTTCTTCACGTCGGCGGATTTTTTTGGCTTCTCCTCCGCCTCCGCGGCGGGGGGCTCCCCCCCGGCGGCGGGCTTCTTCCAGCCTCCCCGCTTCTCCTCGGGGGTAAAGTTGGAGCACTTCTCGTTGATGCAGAAGGGCTTTTTCGCCCCCCGGCCCGCCTTTTTGAACATGGTCTGACCGCAGACGGGACAGTTGTCCTTTACCGGCACGTCCCAGGTCATAAAGTCACACTTACTGGTCTCCTCCTTGCCGGTGTGCCGCTCACAGCAGTAAAAGGTGTACTGCTTCCCCGTCTTTTTCGATTTCCCGGTGCGCTTGAGCAGCCGTCCCCCGCAGATGGGGCACTTTCCCGGCATCTCCACCACCAGGGGCATTGTAAAATCGCACTCCGGCCAGCCGGGGCAGGCCAGGAACCGGCCGAACCGGCCCGACTTGATGACAAGGTTCCGGCCGCACTGGGGACAGACCTCCTCCGACACCTCGTCGGGCACCTTGATCCGCTCCCCGTCCAACTCCTGCTCCGCCTTTTTCAGCTCAGCGTCGAACCCGCTGTAAAAATCCGCCAGGAGGGCCTTCCAGTCGGCCGTCCCCTCCTCCACCTTGTCCAGCCGCTGCTCCATCTGGGCGGTGAAGTCATAGTCCACAATATCGTTAAACTTCTCCTTCATCAGTCCGGTGACCACCTCCCCCAGAGGGGTGGGCCGCAGGGCCTTGCCGCCCTCCTTCACCACATACTCCCGGTTCATAATGGTGGAGATGGTGGGAGCGTAGGTGGAGGGCCGGCCGATCCCCTGCTCCTCCAGGGCCCGGATGAGGGTGGCCTCGGAGTATCGGGCGGGGGGCTGGGTGAAGTGCTGGTTTTTTGTCAGTCTCTTGTGGGTGAGGGGCTCCCCCTCCTTCAGGTCGGGAAGGGGGGACGACCTCTTTTCCTCCTCCTCGTCGTCCCGGCCCTCCTCATAGACGGCGGTAAAGCCGGAGAACCTCAGGGAGGAGTGGCTGGCCCGGAAAATATAACCGCTGTTCTCCACATCAATGGACAGGCTGTCGTAAACGGCGTTGGCCATCTGGCAGGCCAGGAACCGGGACCAGATCAGCTTATAGAGTCTGAACTGCTCGCTGGTCAGGTCCTTCTTAATGTCCTCGGGGACCAGGGTCACATCGGAGGGCCGGATGGCCTCGTGGGCGTCCTGGGCGTTGCCCTTGGTCTTGTACGCCCGGGGCTGGGCGGGGCAGTAGCTCCCGCCGTACCGCTGACTGATAAAGCTCCGGGCGGCGGCCACCGCCTCGTCAGACAGGCGCAGGGAGTCGGTACGCATATAGGTAATCAGACCCACGGCGCCCTGGCCGCCGATGTCGATCCCCTCATAGAGCTGCTGAGCCACCGCCATGGTCCGGGCGGGGGACATGTTCAGCTTGCGGGAGGCCTCCTGCTGGAGGGTGGAGGTGGTAAAGGGGGGTGCGGGCTGACGGTTCTTCTCCTGCCGCTTCACCCTGGCCACCGACCAGGCCCCTTTTGCCACCGCATCCATCACAGCCTGGGCCTCTGCCTCGCTGTTCAGCTCCATCTTCTTTTCCCGGCCGTGGAACTGGGCCTTGAAGGCGCCCAGATTGGGGGCCGCCCGCTCCAGATCGGCCTCGATGGACCAGTATTCCTGGGGGACGAAGGCCCGGATCTCCAGCTCCCGTTCTACCACCAGCCGGGTGGCAACGGACTGCACCCGCCCGGCGGACAGCCCCCGGCGGATCTTCTTCCACAGCAGGGGGGAGAGCTGGTAGCCCACAATGCGGTCCAGAATGCGCCGGGCCTGCTGGGCGTCCACCAGGTTCTGGTCGATGGCCCGGGGGGCGGCGATGGACTGGTTGACCACGTTCTTTGTGATCTCGTTGAAGGTCACCCGGTAGGTCTTGTCGTCGGGGATGTTCAGCAGCTCCTTCAGGTGCCAGGAGATGGCCTCCCCCTCACGGTCAGGGTCGGTGGCCAGGTAGACCTTGTCCGACCGCTTGGCCGCCTTTTTCAGGTCGCTGATGACGTCCTCCTTGCCCTTGATGGGCTGGTAGTCGGGGACAAAGCCCCCCTCGATGTCCACGCTCAGCTTGCTCTTGGGCAGGTCCCGGACATGGCCCATGGACGCCTTCACCTCATACCCCGCCCCCAGATACTTTCCGATGGTCTTGGCCTTGGACGGGGACTCTACAATGACTAAGTCAGTTTTATTTGCCACTTTGGATTACCTCCAGAGATTGATTACTTACTGTTTTCCCGCATCGTGTAGGGCAAGGGCTCTGCCCTTCATCACATATATGGAAGGGCAGCCTTTGGCCTGACGGGCCGAAATTACCCCTCCAGCTCCACCGCCGCTATAAACCGCCGGCCCGGCCGCTCCTCCACGGCCCCCTGAACCTGGAGCATGGTGAGGGCGGACAGCACCCGTTTGGCGGGAATCTGGGTTTTCTCCACCAGCTCGTCGGCGGTGAGGGCCGACTTGGCCGCCGCCGTCAGGATCGCCAGCTCATCATCGGTAAAACGGGACCTCTGCCGGGCGCGGGGGACCAGCTCCCGCCTGGGGGCATCTGTTTTTTTCTCTGCCTGCGGGGCGGAGGGTCTTTCGGCCCGGGGCTTGTCCGCCGACAGTCTGGCCGCTGCCACCGCCGGGGACAGGGGGGCCACGGCGGCCAGCTTCACGGGGAACAGGTCCACATAGTCCTCTAAAATATCCCTGGCGTTCTCCACCAGTCTGGCCTTGCCGTCGTGGATCAGGCGGTTGGTTCCCCTGGAGCGCTTCTCGTCCAGGCCCACAGGGATGGCGTACACCTCCCGGCCCTGCTCCAGAGCGTGGTTGACGGTGAGCATGGTGCCTCCTGTGCTTTCGCACTCCATAGCCAGCACTCCCAGGCACAGGCCGCTTAGAATCCGGTTGCGCAGGGGGAAATGATCCCCCTTGTGGGGCGTCCCCGGCGGGTACTCCGAGATAAGCGCCCCCGCGGCGGCCACATCGGCATACAGATAGCGGTTCTCATAGGGGAATACCACATCCACCCCGCCGGCCAGCACGGACACCGCCGGCTTTCCCGCCTTAAGGGCACCCCGGACCGCGTGGCAGTCCACCCCCTCGGCCATGCCGGACACCACCAGCGCGCCGCTGGAGGCCAGGTCCATGCCAAACCGCTCGGCCCATTCCCGTCCTCTCAGGGAACACTTGCGCATCCCCACCACGGCCACAGCCGGCTCCTCGTCAAAGCGGAAGACCTTTCCCTTGATATACAGCACCGCCGGAGGTGCTGCGATCTGCCGCAGGCGCTGGGGATAGCCGGCGTCCTGAAAGGTCATAATCCGCAGGCCGATCCGGTCACAGTCACCTAAAATTTTGTTGGGCTCGTCCATGCTCTTGTCCAGCAGCGACTGCCTGGCAAAGGGGGTCAGAGGCAGGGACTCATAGTCCTCTCCCCCGGCGTAGTAGGCCCGCTCCGGCGTGCTGAAGTGATCCAGCACCGCCAGCGCTCCCGCCGGGCCCAGCCCCTTTCGGGTGGTCAGCCAGAGCCAGTATTTCAGTTCCGCCATGGAGCACGCCTTCTCTCAAAAATATTCTTTACAAATCTCCCCATCCACGGTATGGTTATACTTGGAAGGGGAGAAATTCAATGTGTTCACGTCAATCCGTCCGCCCCTGGCTGGTGTGCCTGGGCGGGGCTGTTATGTTCTTTGTCGCAATCGGGCTGGGCAGCAACCTGTATTCTGTCTACCAGCCCTACATTATCGTCCAAAACGGCTTTACCAATACCCAGGCCGCATGGATTGTCACCACCCGCAGCCTGTTCATCGTTCTGGGCATGTTCACCGCCGGATGGCTGTGCGCCCGCCTGGGCATCCGGAGCACCGTGACGGCGGCTATGCTGCTGATGGCCCTGTCCCGGTTCCAGTTTGGCGCCGCCCGCACCCTGCCCGCCTATCTGGCGGCGGCGGCGGTCACCGGGCTGGCCTACAGCTGGGGCGGGATGATCCCCCTGTCTCTGCTTATCAACCGCTGGTTCCAGGACCGGAACACCTTCGCCCTGGGGCTGGCCTCGGCCAGCAGCGGCCTGGCCACCATCCTCCTGCCCGCCCCCATCACCTGGCTCATCCAGTCCTGGGGGCTGCGGGAGGCCTTCTGGGCTGAGTCCGCCTTCGTCCTCGTTCTGGCCAGAGTGGTGCATCTTCTGGTCCGGGACGACCCGGCCCGGCTGGGTCTGGAGCCCTACCGCATAACGGAGGACCGGGAGCCGGACCGGACCCCGGTTCTCCATCCCGCGCCTGCGGGGATGACCCCGCTGTACTGGGGGCTGTTTCTGGCGGCGGTATTTCTCATCGGCGCCCCCACAGGCATCGGCATCAGCAACATCGGCGTCCTCTTTGTCACCGAGGGCTTCGACGCCGCCACAGTGGCCCTGCTGGTCTCCTGCGTGGGGCTGGCCATGATTCCGGGAAAAATGATCTACGGCGAGCTGGCCGACCGGCTGGGAGGCAGGCTGTCCAGCCTGCTGCTCTGCGGCGTGTCGCTGCTGTCCTACGCGCTGCTCTGTCTGTCCGGCAGCGGCAGCAAGCCGGCGGCCCTCGCCGCCGTTCTCGCCTTTGGACTGGGGCTCCCCATCAGCAATGTCTCCTTCTCCGTGTGGTGCCAGGACTTTCTGGGGGACAGCGGCTTTGCCAAAGGGCTGAAATGGAGCCAGACTCTCTATGCCCTGGGCATCGTCGCCCTGGCGCCTCTCCCCGGCTGGCTGGCCGACCGGACGGGCAGCTATATCCCATCCTATGTCCTCTTCTTTATGATGATGGCGGCGGCCTCTGTGTTCATCCTCCTGACCTACCGGCGGACCGGGTCGGGCAGACGGCCGGTCAGCGGGCCAGCTCCCAGAGGATGACTGCCGCGGCCACCGCGGCGTTCAGCGACTCACACCGCTCCCGCATGGGGATCTTAATGGTTTTTTCACTCAGGCGCAGCAGCTCCTGCGAGACGCCCCCGCCCTCGCTTCCAATCACCACGGCACAGCGGTCCAGCCGGACCGCCTTCACATCCACGGTATCCTCCCGCAGGGCGGTGGCATACAGGGGCAGCCCAGACCGCTTCAGAAGACCGGGCAGCTCCTCCGCCGCCGCCTCATATACCGGCAGCCGGAAACAGGCCCCCATGGTGGCCCGTACGGTCTTGGGGGAGAAGGGGTCGGCACAGCGGTTGGTCAAAATCAAGCCGTCCGCCCCCAGCGCGTCGGCGGTGCGCCAGATCGTCCCCACATTTCCCGGATCCTGAAGGCCGTCCAGCACCAGCCAGCGCCTCCCCTCCAGCCGTTCCGGCGGGGTCAGATCAGGCATAGCGGCCAGAAACAGCACCCCTTGGGGAGTCCTGGTGTCGCAGAGGCTGTTCAGCAGGTCCTCCGGCACCTCCGCCCTCCACAGGCCCTCCAGTCCGGGCAGGTCGGTCCCTTGGGCCGTCACCACCGCCTCTATGGCGGCTCCCGCTTTCAGCGCTTCGGCCAGCAGCTTGGGCCCCTCGCCGAAGAAAAGGCCGCTGCTCCGGCGGAACTCCCGGTCTGACGTCAGCCTGCGGATGCGCTTAATCAGCTTGTTGTTCCGGCTGGTGATCATTTCCACGGCGGCCTCTCCTCTCTCCGGACGCGATTCTTATATAATAAAGGTATCCCCTCCTGTTGTCAAGGAAAGATTTTGCAGAAGCGGGGACCGGGGCGGCACAGAAGCCGCCTCCTACAGGATCTCCCCCTCGAACACCGTCCTTGCGGGGCCGGTCATCAGAACGGCCTCCCCCCGCCGCTCCAGGGCCAGCACCCCCCCGGGCAGGCAGGCCTCCACCCGGCCATCGCACCGCCCCTCCGCCCAGGCCGCCCCGAAGGCGGCGCAGGCCCCGGTGCCGCAGGCCAGAGTGATTCCGCTCCCCCGCTCCCACACCCGGATATCCAGATGGGTCCGGTCCGGGCAGGATACGAACTCGATATTCCGCCGCTCCCCCAGGGCGGGGTGGCGCTCCAGAAGGGGCCCCAGCCACTCCAGGTCGATTGTCTCGGGCTTCGCGCAGAAAATGACGCCATGGGGATTGCCCACATCCACCGGAATCACGGTGAGGGCCATCCCCGCCGCCGCCAGCTCCACCGGCTGAGCGGGCCGCACCTGCCCCATATCCACCGTCACGGCCGCCACCGTGTCCCCCGTAAGCCGGAGCTCCAGCTCCCTGGGGCCGGCGTCAGTATCAATAGTGAGGCAGGTCTTTGCGGTGAGCCCCCTGTCGTAAACATATTTTCCCACACAGCGGATCCCGTTGCCGCACATAGCGCCCCGCGACCCGTCGGCGTTGTACATCTCCATGGTGAAATCCCCGGTTTGGCCCGGCCTGATGCAGATCAGTCCGTCCGAGCCCACGCCGAAGCGGCGGTCAGACAGCCGGCGGGCCAGATCAGGCAGGTCCGCCGGCGTTCCCTCCAGACAGTTGAGAAAAATATAGTCGTTGCCCAGCCCCTCCATTTTGGTAAAGCGCATGGCTGATTCCCCCTTTCGGTGTCAGCCTATGCGCAGACGGCAGCAGAAAGACCGGGGGCCGATTGCGGCCTCCGGTCAAATGTAGGGGCCGCCCCCCCTGGGCGGCCCCCTTTCTTTTCCAAAATATTCCTTCAAGGCGGGCCGCCGAGGGCGGCGGCCCCTACAGGCAGCAGGTCAATAGATCACCAGATACCGCTCCAGCTCCCAGCTGGATACACGGGTCTGAT
The DNA here is from genome assembly GCA_022794495.1 of Lawsonibacter sp. Taxonomy (GTDB): domain Bacteria; phylum Bacillota; class Clostridia; order Oscillospirales; family Oscillospiraceae; genus Lawsonibacter. The sequence continues at coordinate 8,342 of JAAWEX010000005.1, forward strand.
ACTCGTTCCACTCCTTCAGCTTCCCCTTCACATACTGCCGGGCCACATGCTCCCCCAGCACATCCAGTACCAGGGCATCCTTCTCCAGCTCTTCCAGAGCGTCCTTCAGGGTGTTGGGCAGGCAATGGATGCCGTGGGCCTCCCGGGTGGCGTCGTCCATGGCATAGATGTCGCCGGTGATCTCCGGCGGCGGAGTCAATCCCCGCGCAATGCCGTCCAGGCCGGCGGCCAGGCAGACCGCCACCGCCAGATAGGGGTTGCAGGAGGGGTCTGGGGAGCGCAGCTCCACCCGTGTGGCCTGGCCCCGGGCGGCGGGGATGCGGATGAGGGCGGAGCGGTTAGAGGCGGACCACGCCCGGTAGCGGGGGGCCTCGTGGCCCGCGCCCAGCCGCTTATAGGAGTTGACCAGGGGGTTGGTGACGGCGGTGAAGCCCTGGACGTGCTCCAGCAGGCCGGCGATGAAGGAGTAGGCCGTCTTTGACAGCTTCCGCTCTCCGTTGGGGTCGTAGAAGACGTTTTTCCCCCCCTTGAACAGGGACATATTCATATGCATCCCGCTGCCGGCAATCCCGTAGACCGGCTTGGGCATAAAGGTGGCGTGGAGGCCGTTTTTCCGGGCAATGCTCTTGGCCATCAGCTTAAAGGTCATAATCTTGTCCGCCCCGTCCAGGGCGTTGTTATATTTAAAGTCGATCTCGTGCTGGGCCACGGCGCACTCATGATGGCTGGCCTCAATCTCAAAGCCCATCTGCTCCAGGGTATGGCTGATCTCCCGCCGGGTGGCCTCGCCGTGGTCCAGGGGGCCCAGGTCGAAATAGCCCGCCTCGTCGTGGGTGCAGGTGGTGGCGTGGCCGTCCTCGTCCAGCTCAAAGAGGAAAAACTCCAGCTCGGGCCCTACGTTGAACACCTCGAAGCCCATGCTCTCCGCCCGGCGCAGCACCCGGCGCAGCACGCCCCGGGGGTCGCCCACAAAGGGGGTGCCGTCGGTGTTGTACACGTCGCAGAACATCCGGGCCGTTTTGCCGTTGCTCACGTTCTCCGGCAGGACGATAAAGCTGTTCAGATCAGGATAGAGGCACTGGTCCGACTCGTGGATCCGGGTAAAGCCCTCGATGGAGGAGCCGTCGAACATAATCTGGTTATTCACCGCCTTCTCCACCTGGGAGGCGGTGATGGCCACGTTCTTCATCTGGCCGAAAATATCAGTAAACTGCATCCGGATAAACTCCACGCGCTCTTCCCGGACGATGCGGATAATATCCTCTTTTGTGTAGGCCATAGGGTAAAACCTCTCTTCTTTCAGGATGTTCTTTAGTATCGCACCGTCCGCCCTGGGTTGTCAAGAAATTTTTGCACTGTCGATTGACAAATTCCTCCGAATTGGATAGACTGTCTGTATTGCTGTTTTTGCCGCCCCGGCATACAGTAAAAATGCAGAAAGAAAGAGGCGCTGACAGATGAAACAGCCTTTTGTCACCCTGGAGCAGCTCCAGGGAATTGTGCGGGAGTACCCCACCCCCTTCCACCTCTACGACGAACGGGGCATCCGGGAGACCGCCCGTGCCCTGCGCCGGGCTTTCGCCTGGAACCCCGGCTTTCGGGAATACTTCGCCGTAAAGGCCACCCCCAACCCCCAGATTTTAAAAATCCTCCGCGAGGAGGGCTGCGGCGTGGACTGCTCCTCCCTCACAGAGCTGATGATGTCGGACCGCTGCGGCTTTGCCGGGGAGGAGATCATGTTCTCCTCCAACGACACGCCGGCGGAGGAGTTCGCCCTGGCCCATCAGCTGGGGGCCGTCATCAACCTGGACGACCTCACCCATGTGGATTTTTTGCGGAATACAATCGGTACTATCCCGAAGAAAATCTCCTGCCGGTATAACCCCGGCGGCACCTTCACCCTGGGGGAGAGCAAGGAGGGCTTCCAGGTGATGGACAAGCCCAGCGACGCCAAGTATGGCATGACCCGGACTCAAATCGCGCAGGCCTTTGCCCGCCTCAAGGAGCTGGGGGCGGAGGAGTTCGGCATCCACGCCTTCCTGGCCTCCAACACCATCTCCAACGACTATTACCCCGCCCTGGCCTCCATTCTCTTCCAGATGGCGGTGGAGCTGAAGGAGGAGACCGGCTGTCATATCACCTTTATTAACCTGTCCGGCGGCGTGGGGGTGCCCTACCGCCCGGACCAGCCCGCCAACGACATCGCCGTGATCGGCGAGGGGGTGCGCAGGGCCTATGAGGAGATTTTGGTCCCCGCCGGCATGGGGGACGTGTCCCTGTGCACCGAGCTGGGCCGCTTCCTGCTGGCCCCCCACGGCTGCCTGGTCACCACGGCCATCCACGAAAAGCATATCTACAAGGAGTATATCGGTGTGGACGCCTGCGCCGCCAACCTGATGCGCCCGGCCATCTACGGGGCCTACCACCACATCACCGTGATGGGCAAGGAGGGCGCCCCCTGCGACCATATGTACGACGTGGTGGGCTCTCTGTGCGAGAACTGCGACAAGTTCGCCGTGGACCGGATGCTGCCAAAAATCGACATGGGCGACCTGCTGGTCATCCACGACGCCGGCGCCCACGGCCACGCCATGGGCTACCAGTACAATGGCCGGCTGCGCTCGGCTGAGCTCCTGCTTCAAGAGGATGGCTCCACCCGCCTCATCCGCCGGGCCGAGACCCCCGAGGACTACTTCGTCACGGCAATCTGGGACTGAGCGTCCCCCGCAGGACAAGCCTTCCCCTTTAGGGGAAGGTGGCGCGGCGAAGCCGTGACGGATGAGGCGGAAAAGCGGAGGCCTCCAAAAGGACGGCCTCATCCGCCCCAGTGTGCCCACTGGGGCACCTTCCCCTAAAGGGGAAGGCTTTTACGCCCCCACCAGAGTGCTCAGCTCCCGGGACAGCCCAAGCGCCGCACGAAAGAACAGACATTTTATCAGGTTGTCCAGAGGAAATGATAAAAATGACAAGATTATCTGAGAGACTATATTCTTTGCGCAAGGAACAAAATTTGACCCAGCTGCTTGCCGCAGAGGGAATGGGCATCCCATTCAGCACCTACCGCCGCTACGAAAAGAACGAGCGTGAGCCAACTGCCCCAATCCTGGTGCAGATGGCGGATTTTTACAGCGTCACCCTGGACTATCTGGTGGGGCGCAGCGAGGAGAGAACGACATGAATATCATGGGCGAGCTGGCCATCCTCTTCGGCGTCTGCCTGATTTCTCAGGGCGTCTCCGCCCTGCTGCCCGTCCCCTTCCCGGCCAGTGTCATCGGGATGCTCCTGCTGCTGGGGCTGCTGCTTTGCCGGGCTGTCAAGGAGCGGCACATCAGCCGGGTATGCGGTTTTCTGTCCAACAATATGTCCTTTTTCTTCGTCGCCCCCTGCGTCGGGCTGCTGGAGCACGCGGACGTGCTGTTGGACTGCCTGGTCCCCTTCTGCGTGGTCGCCCTGCTTACCACCCCCATCGTCTACTTCGCCACCGCCTGGACCATCCAGCTGACCATGGCCCTGATGCGGAAGAGAGGAGACCGTCATGACTGAAACCATTCTATCCTCCCCCTTCTTCGGCCTCACCCTCACCTGCGCGGCCTGGTGTATCGGTCTCTGGGTCCAGAAAAGGACCGGCCTGATCCTGTGCAACCCCCTGGTGGTCTCCAGCGCCCTCATCATCCTGCTCCTGGTGACCCTGGGCATCCCCTACGAGTCCTACGCCCTGGGGGGCGACCTACTGGTACTGATGCAGACGCCTGTAACGGTGATGCTGGCCCTGAATGTCTATCAGCAGCGCAGGCTGCTGGGGCAGTATTTCCTCCCCGTGGTGGCCGGGTGCCTGGCCGGCTCCCTCGCCAGTATCGCCTCGGTGCTGCTGCTGTGCCGCCTGATGGTGCTGGACGAGGTTATCACCGCCTCTCTCCTTCCCAAAAGCGTCACCACCGCCATCGCCATCGCCATCTCAGAGAGCCAGGGGGGCATTCCCGGCCTCACCGTCACCGCCGTGCTGATCGCCGGGGTGATGGGCGCCGTATTCGCGCCGCTCTTCGCCAAGCTGTTTCACATCACCGATCCGGTGGCGGAGGGGACGGCCATCGGCGCGTGCAGCCATGGTCTTGGCACCGCCAAAGCCATGGAGCTCGGCCCGCTTCAGGCCGCTATGAGCTCCATCGCCATCTGCGTCTGCGGAATTATTACCTCGGTTCTGACGCTGCTTATGTAAAAAACCGCCCTGCCTGACAGCAGGGCGGTTTTTTCACTTCTTCTTGCTGAAAATGCGCTCCAGAATATCCCAATCGTCGTCGGCCACGGCAGGCTTGGCCGGCTCGGGGGCGGGAGCGGGAGCGGGCTCCGGCTCCGGTTCGGGCTCGGGAAGCGTCTCCGCATAAACCTCTTCCACGGGGACGAAGGGGGCGGGCTGGGCAATTTCCGTGGGGAACGGCGGGACAACCTGGTTTTCGTCAAAGCCGGTGGCGATGACGGTGACCCGAATCTCGTCCTCCATGTCCTCCTCGAAGGTGGTGCCGAAGATGATGTTGTCGGTCTGGGCGGCCTCTCCCACCAGATTGGCGGCAATCTCCACCTCTTCCAGGCCGATGTCCAGAGGGCCTGTGACATTAATCAGCACACCGGTCGCGCCGCTGATGGCGGTCTCCAGCAGGGGGCTGGACACGGCCATCCGGGCGGCGTCCTCCGCCTTATTCTTGCCCGCGGCCCGGCCCACGCCCATGTGGGCCCGGCCGGCGTTCTTCATAATTGAGGACACGTCAGCGAAGTCCAGGTTTACCATTCCGGCCACGTTAATCAGGTCAGAGATGGACTTGACCGCCTGGAGCAGCACGTCGTCGGCAATCTCAAAGGCGTTGGCCAGGGTAATTTTCTGGTCGCTGGCCAGCTTCAGCCGCTCGTTGGGAATGATGACAAGGGAGTCCACCTTGTCCCGCAGCTCCGCGATCCCCTCCTCGGCCTGGCGCATCCGGCGGGCGCGCTCAAAATGGAACGGCTTTGTCACCACGCCCACCGTCAAGATGCCCTGTTCCCTGGCGATATCGGCCACAATGGGGGCCGCGCCGGTGCCGGTGCCGCCGCCCATGCCGGCGGTGACAAACACCATGTCGGTGCCCTCCAGCACCTCGGAGATCTGTTTGCGGTTCTCCTCAGCGGCCTTGCGGCCCACCTCGGGGTTGGCTCCCGCGCCCTTTCCGCCGGTCAGCTTTTCGCCGATTTGAATCTTTATGGTGGCGCTGGAGGTCATCAGCGCCTGCTTATCCGTGTTGACGGCGATAAACTCAACACCCTTGGTCCCCGTCCTAACCATGCGGTTGACCACGTTGTTTCCGCCGCCGCCCACTCCGATCACCTTGATATTGACAACGCTTTCGGGACCCATATCTAATCCGAACGCCATTCTATTTCCTCCTATAGTACAAATGGGAGCCTCCATCCAAGCTGCTGCAGGCAATCCCGTTATACAGGCAAACTACTATTCAAATATTGTATCGCACTTTCATTGCCAGGTCAAGAGAAAATCCATAATGAAGAAAAAATTTCCTGTTTTCAGTCAAAAATCCCATTATTTCTCCGGAGAAAAGACCGCATCCTGTTCCTTTTGGGTCAGGTCCATTGAGCCTCTTATCTCCGTATTTCCCTGGGCTTCCAGCTCTTTTCGGACGGCCTGCATCAGGCGCAGGCTGTAAGAAAAATCGGCGTTGATCCGCATCTTCACATCAAAGCGCTCCAGGTAGCGCACCGTCAGCTGGGTGGCCTCCAGATGGATGGAGGACACCTGAGAAAACAGCTCCGCCTGTTCCAGCGCCCCCAGCAGGGCGGCCAGCGCCTCCAGCCGGGTCTTTTCCGATTCCGGCGTCTCCAGCATGCTCCCCGCCTGGGGGGCTACGGGAGTCAGGCCGGTAACCGAGATAGCGCTGCTGTCCTCCGGCGCAGGTTCCAAAAGCTTCCCTCTGGCGTTAATCAGCCAGGGCTCCTGGCCCAGCACAGCCGGCTCTGCATCCGGATCGCCCCCAGCCAGCTCCTCTTGGGCCGCGGCCGCCTGGGCCGGGTCGGGAACGGCAATTTGGGCCACCGCCTCCCACTCCGTCACCTGGATGACAATCGTGCTGGGCAAAACCCGGTTGATGGACAGCTCCCCCACATAGGGCAGCTGAGTGCGGATGTTCCGGTCAATGCGCACCTTGTTCAGCGCATACAGGTTGTCGCCAATCTGGATGCCAGAGGCGGCGATAATGTCCTCCTGCGTGTAGCGCTGGCCGCCGCTGACCGAGATCCTCTCCACCCGAAAAAACACCGTGGCTCCCACCGTCAGCGCCACAACTACGCCAATGATACACATCAATTTGAACAGCGGCCCAAACCGGCCCCTGTTTCTTCTGCGGGTTCTGCTGCGGCTGCTGCGTCTTGACATGGTGTTCTCCTTGGTTCAGCTCTCATGATGCGGGGCCTTACGGTATCTCCCGGATATCCGCCCCCAGTGCGCTCAGATTTTTGTCCAGGGCCTGGTAACCCCTCCGGATGTGGCGCAGCTCGCCTACCTGGGTGACCCCCTCGGCCCCCAGGCCGGCCACCACCAGAGCCGCCCCGCCCCGCAGGTCAGTGGAGCGGACGGCGGCCCCGTGCAGCCGCCCCACGCCAGAGACCATGGCGGCCCGGCCGGCGACCTGGATATCCGCCCCCATCCGGCGCAGCTCATCCACATGGCGGTAGCGGCTGTCGAAGATGTTCTCCTCAAAGAGGGTGGCCCCCTCTCCTCCCGCCAGAGCGGCCATCAGGATGGCCTGGGCGTCGGTGGGAAAGCCGGGGTAGGGGGCGGTGCGCACCGGGGAAATGCCCCGCAGGAGGGCCCTGCTGGCCAGGACAATCTGGTCCGGGCCGGTATGTAAGGCGCAGCCCGCCTCTTCCAGGCAGGTCAGCACGGCGGTGAGGGTGTCCGGAGAGACGCCGGTGAGCGATACCTCTCCCCCGGCGGCGGCACAGCCGCACAGGTAGGTGGCGGCAGCGATGCGGTCTCCCATCACCCGGTACTCCACCGGGTGGAGTTCCGCGCACCCCTCAACTTCAATGGTAGAGGTGCCCGCCCCTGTCACCCGCGCCCCGGCGGCCTGGAGAAAGCCCTGCAAGTCGGCGATCTCCGGCTCCCGCGCCACGCCTACGATGGTGGTAACGCCGGGACAGCCGCAGGCGGCCAGCACGGCGTTTTCCGTCGCCCCCACGCTGGGGACAGCCAGGCATATCTCCCGCCCTCGCAGGGTTCCTCTCCGGCAGACCAGCGCCCCCTGCTCCTCTAAAATTTCCGCTCCCAGGGCCCGCAGGGCGGCTAAATGCAGGTCGATGGGCCTGGGCCCCAGCTCGCATCCTCCGGGGTAGGACAGCTCCGCCTCCCCCAGCCGGGCCAGCAGCGCCCCCAGAAAGGTCACCGAAGAGCGCATCTCCCGCATCAGATGCTCCGGAATATTCCATCGGGTGAGGCTGGACGCGTCGATCACGACGGCGTCCCCCTCCCGGTCGGCCCGGCAGCCCAGCAGGCGCAGGATGTCCAGGGTGGCGGATACGTCGGACAGGTCGGGGCAGTTGTGGAGCACGCACTGCCCGGGAACAAGCAGGCAGGCGGCCAGGATGGGCAGGACGCTGTTTTTGGCCCCGTGGACAGCCAGTGTGCCGTACAGGGGACGTCCGCCCTGAATTTCATAATAACTCATGGGATAGCCCTCCAAGTCGTTGGAATCTGGGCTATCCTATGCAAATTGCTAATTTACTGTGCGCAGGGGGCGGCCCCTGCATTTATGCCCTCGGGGCGGCGCAGAGGCCGCTCCCTACAGATCACCCCATAATCTCCCGCAGCGTCTCGTAGATTTTCTCTCCGGCGTTGGGGACGGCCATAGCCTTCAGCGCCGCCGCCATTTTCTCCCGGCGGTCCCGCTCCCGGAGGAGGAGCGCCGCCTCGTCGTAGAGGGTGTTTTCCACGCAGTCGGCCTCCCGAATCAGGACGGCGGCCCCCTGGCTGGAGAGCACGCGGGCATTTTTCTCCTGGTGGTTGTTGGTAACATTGGGCGAGGGCACCAGCACGGCGGGCTTGGCGATGGCGGTGAGCTCTGAAATGGTGGAGGCCCCCGCCCGGCAGAGCACCAGGTCGGCAGCGGCCATCACCAGGGGCATGTCGTAGATATACTCCCGGACCTCGATGCCGTTGTCCCCCAGCTTCAGCCCCCGGCGCAGCAGCTCCTCCTGCATCCAGGGGAAGTCCCGGCCGGCGCCGTGAATATGCCGCCAGGGGGCGCCCTCATAGCACTCCTTGGCGATAAAATCCACCATCTTCTGGTTCATCACCTCGGCCCCCAGAGAGCCCCAGTAGGACAGCAGCAGGGGCCGGTCGTCGGAAAAGCCCAGCTTGGCCCGGGCCTCCTCTCTGGTGTACCGGAAAAAGTCCCCCCGGACAGGGGTGCCGGTGACCACCACCTTCTTGGGGTCGTCATAGTGGGACCTGCTCTCCTCAAAGCCCACCAGCACCCGGTCCACCACCTTGGACAGGGCCTTGGTGGTCAGGCCGGGGACGGCATTGGACTCGTGGACGGCGGTGGGGATGCGGCGGTGGGCCGCCTCGTTGACCACAGGGAAGGAGGCATATCCCCCGGTGCCCACCACCAGGTCAGGCTTAAATTCGTCCAGGATCGTTCTGGCCTGGCGCTTTGATTTGCTCATGTTCACCAGGGTGCCCAGGTTGTGGGCGATGTCCGCCGGGGCGAAGGAGCGGTGGAAATTGGTGATGGTAACCGTGCGGATCTGATACCCCTCCTTGGGTACCAGCTTGTTCTCCATCCCACCGTCCGCTCCCACAAAGAGCACCCGGCAGCCCCGGTGCCGCTCCTGGAAAATGTGGGCCAGGGCCACTGCCGGATTTACATGTCCGGCGGTGCCGCCGCAGGTGAATAAGATATTCATGCTATCACCTCATAAAATCTGTAGGGGCCGCCGCCTTCGGCGGCCCGTTTATCATTGGTCGCGGGCCGCCCGGGGGGGCGGCCCCTACATCCAAATCCGCGGGGCGGCGCTGAGGCCGCCCCCTACGGGGGTCAATCCTTTCTTGGGGCAGGTATCTGCCGGGAAATACTCAAAATTACGCCCATCTCCGCCAGCTGAATCATCAGAGCGGTGCCGCCGTAGCTGAAGAAGGGCAGGGAAATGCCGGTGTTGGGGATCAGGCCGGTGACCACGCCGATGTTTAAAAACACCTGGGCGGACAGCAGGGTGATGATGCCCACGGTGGCGAGCATCCCAAACTTATCCCGTGCGTGGAGGGCGATCCAGTAGCCCCGGAGGATGAGCAGGGAGAACAGCAGCAGAATCATAAAGGCCCCCACCAGTCCCAGCTCCTCCACCGCGATGGAGAAAATCATGTCGTTCTCCGGCTCGGGGACAAAGCCGTATTTCTGGTTGCTCTCCCCCAGCCCCCGGCCCAGCAGGCCGCCCGAGGCGATGGAGTAGATGCCCTGCCAGTACTGGTAGCCGCCGTCCTGGGGGTCCACCAGCTCGGGGTGCAGCCAGATGGTAAACTTTCGCTTTACATAGTTGGTGGTTATATACATCAGCCCCACCATGGCCACGCCCACGCCTCCCAGGCCCACAAACCAGCCCAGGCTGATGCCGGACACCAGCAGCACCGCGGCCGCTCCCACCGCCACCAGCAGCGCGCCGGACACGTGGGGCTCGAACACCACCAGGCCCAGCACCACCACCAGCACAACGCCGTAGGGCACCAGCTCCAGAAAGCCGATCTTCTCCAGCCAGTTCAGCAGCCGCCCGGTGCCGGTGCGGCGGGTAAAGCGCCGCTGCTTCTCGGTGTCCCGCTTGCACAATCGGGCGGCGAAAAAGAGGACCACCGCCACCTTGGCCACCTCAGAGGGCTGATAGGTGGGGCCGGCCACCAGAAGCAGCCTCAGCCAGCGCCGCACGTAGTTGATGGGGGCGTTCAGGCCGGGGATGTAGCACAGCACCAGCAGGACAATGGAGCCCACCAGCATCAGCGGCGCCATCCAGCGCAGGTGCTGGTAATTGACCCTGGAAACCAGGTACATGATCGCCAGCCCCGCCCCGGCGTAGAGCGCCTGATTGGTGATATAGAAGTAGGGGTTGTTGTGCACTCTGGGGCTGGAGTCCCGAAAGGCGGTGTAGTACGAGGCGGAAAAGAGCATCACCAGGCCGATCCCCAGCAGAATCAGCACCAGCATCAGAAAGGGCAGGTCCAGCGGGCCCCGCGCCAGCTGCTCCTCCATGGTCAAATCGCGTTTCGCTTTGCGGGCCAAGGGGACACCTCCTCATTGGAATCCTTACGCCATGTAGGGCAAGGGCTCTGCCCTTGCCTAACTTAAATTACCGTCTCTGTAAGAGGCAAGGGCAGAGCCCTTGCCCTACATCACGGACACAGGAAGGCTTTTCTCACATCGGATACCGATACATCACTCCTAAGAAGCCCAGGCAGCACAGGCCCAGGGTGATCCCGGAGAAGATACAGAACAGCTTGGTCTCGCTCCAGCCGCCCATCTCCAGGTGGTGGTGGAGGGGCGCCATGCGGAAAAACCGCTTGCCATGGGTCTTTTTAAAGTAGACAATCTGAATAATATCAGACAGCACCTCGACCACATAGACCAGGCCGATAATGGGCAGCACCAGCGGGATATCCAGGGCGAAGGCCAGTCCGCACACCATCCCCCCCAGGAAGAGGGAGCCCGTATCGCCCATGAACACCTTGGCCGGGTGGAAGTTATACAGCAGGAAGGCAGCCAGCCCCCCCGCCAGAGCGGCGGACAGGACGGCCAGATCGTTTTTTCCGAACCAGGCCGAGGCTGCCATATAGAACAGCGCCACGGGAATGGTGACGCCGGTAGCCAGGCCGTCAATGCCGTCGGTGAGATTGACCGCGTTCACCGTGCCCACCATGACAAAGGCGGCAAAGACCATATACACCACCCAGGGCAGAGGAATCACCGTGTTGAAGAACGGGATAAACAGGTTGGGGGTCAGGTAGCCCTTCTCCCGCATGAGGATGGTAAAGACAATGGCCGCCGCCAGCTGGAGCAGGAATTTCTGGGCAGCGGTGAGGCCCTCGTTTGCGTGGTGGCGCAGCTTCTGCACATCGTCGATCATGCCGATCACGCCAAAAATCAGGGCGAACAGAAAGACATACAGATGGTTATAGTTCCCCGCCAGCAGCTCCTCCCAGCCCGCCGCCACGCAGGCCCCTCCGATGGCCAGGATGAACATAATCCCGCCCATGGTGGGGGTGCCCTGTTTGGACATGTGCCAGGTAGGGCCGTCCGTCCGGATGGACTGGCCCGCCTTAAGCCTCCGCAGCAGCGGAATCAGCAGCTGACCCACAATGGCGGCCACGCCGAACGCAATAATAAAGCTGAGGATGTATGTCATATCTGGAGCCCTCCTGGTTTTTCTCTTATGTAGGGGGAGGCCTCTGCGCCGCCCCGCCGCCGTCATCCCGGAGAATGGGGCGGCACGGAGCCCGCCCACCCTCTCTTTGCAAAGACAACGTATCATACCACATCTGCCGGAACTTTTCCAGTCATTTTTTGTCTCTCCTCGGTCCGGGCAAACCAGTCCGCGATGATCTCCCGCTCGTCCATGGGGTGCTGCACGCCGTCAATCTCTTGATAGGTCTCGTGGCCCTTACCCGCCAGGACGATCACATCCCCCGGCCTGCCCTGCTCCAGGGCCCAGGCGATGGCCGCCCGGCGGTCCGGCTCCACGTGGGCCTCCGCCCCCCCGCCGGACATACCGGACAGGATATCCCGGATGATGGCCTGGGGGTCCTCGGTGCGTGGGTTGTCAGAGGTGACCACCGCTATGTCGGCCAGCTCCTCGACAACAGCTCCCATGATGGGCCGCTTGGCCCTGTCCCGGTCGCCGCCGCAGCCGAACAGGCAGATGAGCCGGCCGGCGGTGAAGTCCCGGGCAGTGGTGAGGATGTTCTCCAGGGCGTTGGGGCTGTGGGCGTAGTCGATAATAACGGTGTAGGCCCTAGGCACAGGGACCACCTCCACCCTGCCCTTCACCCCATGGACGGCGGGCATGGCCCGGGCCATCTCCTCCAGGCCCAGCCCCAGGCACAGCCCCGCGGACAGGGCGGCCAAGGCGTTGTAGATGGAGAACCCTCCGGGGATGGGCAGGTGAACTCTGGACAGCTCCCCCAGGGTGAGGGCCTCAAACTCCACATGGCTGGGGAACAGGCGGATATTTCGGGCGGTGAGGCTGGCCTCAGCCCGGTTTTCCGAGTAGGTAAAGACGGGACAGTCCACCTGCTCCTGATACCAGCGCCCCGCCGGATCATCCAGGTTCAGGACAGCCTGCCTGCACTGCCGGAAGAGCAGGCCCTTTGCCTGGCGGTACTCCTCCATGGTGCGGTGGTAGTCCAGGTGATCCTGGGTCAGGTTGGTAAACACCCCCACGTCGAAGGCGAGCCCCGCCGTCCGGCTCTGGACCAGGGCGTGGGAGGAGACCTCCAGCACCCCGTAGGCGCAGCCCTCGTCCGCCATCCGGCGCAGAAGGGACTGCAGCTCATAGCTGCCCGGCGTGGTGCGGTGGGCGGGCAGCTCCTGGCCCCCAATCATGTTCCGGTTGGTGCCGATCAGCCCCACCTTGGCCCCTGTCACCCGCTCCAGCAGCTCCTTGAGCAGGCTGGTGGTGGTGGTCTTGCCGTTGGTGCCGGTGACCGCCACAAGGGTCATCCCGTCCCCCGGCCGGCCGAACCAGTTGGCGCAGGCCAGGGCCAAGGCCTGGCGGCTGTCCTCCACGGTGAGCCAGGGGCCGGGGTAGTCCGGGGCCCGCTCGCACAAAACGGCGGCCGCCCCCCGCTTCAGGGCCTCGGGAATAAACCGATGGCTGTCCTCCTCCCCGCCGGACAGGGCGGCGAAGAGGGCCCCGGGCGTCAGGGTCCGGGTGTCCTTTGATATGGAATTTATTTCCATATCCAGGTCGGCACTCCCCCCCGTGAGGGAGACTCCTTCCAAAATCTTTCGCAGCTTCATGGCGTCACCCCTCAAGGGTGGAGTTTCATTCTCTTTAAAATACGCTATCCCGCATATCCGTCGTCCACCTCGTTAAAGAAGCGCACGTCGATTACGGTGCCGATGGCGGCGGTATCCCCGCCGGCCACGCTTTGGCGCTCCGCCTTGGTGGTGTTGCTGTAGTAGGTGGACACGCCGGAGGCCCGCATGAAAAAGCCCTCCTTTTCCAGGGCGGTCCGGGCCGCCTCATAGGTCTTGCCGGTAACGTCGGGCACCGTCCCGCTCTCCTGGGGGACGGCGTCGCCCAGGTACAAAATCACGGTGGAGCCGCCAGGAACCTTGGTTCCCGAGGCGGGAATCTGCTGGGAGACCGCGTCTCCAGAGCCGATGGTGCGGCACTTCAGGTTTTTCTCCTTCAGCGCCTTCTCCGCCTCGCCGGCGGACAGGCCAGCCACCTTGGGCATAGACACGTCTGCCACGGCGGACTCGTCGCTGTTGAGGACCCGTTCCACCCCCATGTAGTCCAGGATCTGGGCGATGAGGGGGCCGGCCTTTCGGGCGGCCATATTGCCGCCGCTGATGTAGCGGCCGGTGGTGGATTCGTTGCTCCCCGGCGCCTTGGGCTGGGGCTTGTCATAGGCGATAAGGACGATGACCTGGGGGTCGTCGGCGGGGGCGTAGCCCATAAAGGAGACGATGGTCCGGTCCTCCTCGGTCTTCACCTCGGAGGAGCCCGTCTTGCCTCCGATGCGGTAGCCCGCCACATAGGCGTTTTTGCCCGTGCCCTTAGACACCACCTGCTCCAGGATGTCGGCCGCACGCTGGCTGGTCTGCTGGCTCACCACCTGGCGGACCACCTCGGTCTGGGTGTTTTGGATGACCGTACCGTCCTTGGTGCTGATGGACTGGACCACGTAGGGCTTTACCAGGTTGCCTCCGTTGATCACGGCAGAAAAGCCGCAGATCATCTGGAGGGGGGTAACCTCGAAGCGCTGGCCGAAGGAGGCCACCGCCAGGTCCACGTTGCTCATCTTCTCCCGGCTCCACATGCCGCCGGCCAGGCTGGCCTCGCCAGGCAGGTCGATGCCGGTGCTCTCCAGCATCCCAAAGGCCTCGAAGTAGTCGTAAAATTTGTCCTTGCCCAGCCGGCTGCCGATCTCCATAAAGGCGGGGTTGCAGGAGTTGCCCACCGCCTCGGCCAGGGTCTGGCGGCCGTGGCCCGTCTTCTTCGAGCAGCTGATGGGCTTGGGGTAGCCCGGAATGGTGACGGAGCCGGAGCAGTAAAAGGTGTCGTTCTCGTCCACCACCCCCTCCTCAAAGGCGGCGGCCAGCACCAGGGCCTTGAAGGTGGAGCCCGGCTCATACCGGGAATCGATGGCCCGGCTGCGCCACTGGGTGGTCCGGGCGTCGGAGACCGCCTGGCTTTCCGCCTTGGCCATCAGCTCACTGTCGGTGAGGTTCTCCGTGTTGTTGGCCTTCAGGCTCTGGAAGATGTCGGCTTTGTTCTGCTCCAGCTGGGAGTTGAGCAAATCGTTGGTGATCTGGGCGTAGTTGTTGGGGTCGAAGTCCGGCGAGCTGGCGATGCCCAGGATGGCCCCGGTCTTGGGGTCCATGGCGATGCCGAAGGCGCCGTTGCGCACGTCAAACTCCTGGATACCCTCCTCCAGGGCCTTTTCCAGGTAGGCCTGGATGGTGGTGTCGATGGTGAGGGTCAGGTTATAGCCGTCCTGGGCGTCGACATACTCCGCGTAGGCGTTGTACCGCTCGGTGCCGCCGGCGGTGCGGGTGGTGTATACCCGGCCGGGGGTGCCCTCCAGCAGGTCGTTATACACTGCCTCGATGCCATAGGCCCCCCCGTTGGCGTTGACAAAGCCCAGGGCCTGGGCGGCCAGCCCGGAGTAGGGGTAGTAGCGCTTGGTGCTGGTGATGAGATAGAGGTAAGAGGCCGTTTTATGCTCGGTGATGTACTCCTGAAAGACCTGCTTATCCTCCTCCTCGATATTCACCTTGACCTCCCAGTAGGCGGCCTTGGTGTTGTGGACCTGTTTGACCACCTTTTCCCGGTCCAGGGTGGGGACCAGGGCCATCAGCTCCTCCACCATCTGGTCCTGCCGTGCGGCCACGTTGGCATCGTAGACGGCCTGGTCCAGCAGCTTCCCCTTCTCGTCCTTGTTCGGTACGCTCTTCACCAGGTCGATGGGGGAGAATATCAGCTTATACACCGTGGCCGACATGGCCATCACCTTGTCGTTTCGGTCGTAGATGTTGCCCCGGCTGGCCGAGATGGAAAACTCTAAGGTCTGCTGCTTGGTGGCCATCTTCTGATACTCGTCATGGTGGACAATGGCGATATCCCACAGCTTCCAAACCAGGGGAAAGAACATTGCCACGCCACACACCGCCATGAGGAACAGCGTTCTGTGGAGGATAGCCCGCTTGGAGTGGCTGCCCCGCGTGGCGTTGGTGGTCACGCTGCCCCGGCCCAAGCTTCTTTCATATTTACTGCTGTTTCTGATAGGAGGTCCCTCCTTCCTCGCTCCGTCTCCGAACACAAACAGCCCCGCTGTGCGGTGCTTGGTTTGTGTTCCTCGCTCCGGTCCAAGCTTCCCTGCTCGGGGATTCGGCGCTTCTTGAAAAAAGGGCGCAAGAAAACCTCTTTCTTGCGCCCGAAATCTTTATATACCGGGTGAGTATGCGCACTTTACCCTAACCGGCCCCGCTCCGTTTCACTATATGGCAGGGTCAGCGGAAATATTCTATGATCCCATCCAATATGTCTCCTACGCCTTGCAGGATGCTTTTCAGCCCAGAGGCGCCCTCCCCCTGGAAAACGGTGACCGTGTCCGGGGCGGACAGGTCGATGTACACCACCTGTTCACTGGTGGGCCGAACCATGGTGTCTCCCACCGCCGCCTGGATGGTAGCCAGGTCGAACACCCTCTCATACTGGGCGGAGAGGACGGTGTTCTCCGCCTCAAGGCTGGTAAGCTGGCGGCGCAGCGACACCAGCTCGTCGTTGGCCACGGTAAGCTGGGCGTAGCTGGTTACCAGCAAAGCGGCAAAAACAGCCACGGCCAAAAAGCCTACCACCGCGAAGGGGGCGATGGCCCCCGCCTGCCGGACCTCTACCTGTGCCCGCTCGTGGCGGCGGACCGGTTTTTGGGGCTGGGGAGCCGGCGCGCGGCGCAGCTCCTCCTCTCTGCGGGGGACACGGGCTGCATTGCCGTCGTAGGTGGGCGCATAGGCCACGCTGCCGTAGGTGCTGTATCCAGTTGTGCGCCGGCGGCGGTTTACAGCCATAACAGTTCTCCTTACAGCTTCTCCGCAACCCTCAGCTTGGCACTGCGGGCCCGGGAATTCTCTTCAAGCTCCTTCCGGGAAGGCAGGAGCGGTTTCTTGCTTACTAATTTGATGTCCGGCGTTCTGCCGCAGACACACACGGGAAAGTCGGGCGGACAGGTGCAGCCCCTGGCAAATTCAGCCAGGCCGGTTTTGACGATGCGGTCCTCCAGGGAGTGGAAGGTGATCACCGCCAGCCGTCCTCCCCGGTTCAGCCGGGGGACAGCCCGCTGGAGCATCCGCTCCACGCTGGCCAGCTCATCATTCACAGCGATTCGGATAGCCTGAAAGGTGCGTTTTGCGGGGTGCTGCTTCTCCCGCAGGGCCTTCCCCGGCATGGCGCTTTTAATAATCTCCACCAGCTCCAGGGTGGTGGAAACAGGCTTGTCCTCTCTGCGGCGGACGATGGCTCCGGCAATCTGGGGGGCGTAGCGCTCCTCGCCGTATCGGGAGATAATCCGCCTCAGCTCCTCCTGCGGCCAGCCGTTGACCACCTCGGCGGCGGTCAGGCCCTCCTCCTGGTCCATGCGCATGTCCAGCGGGGCGTCGGCCATGTAGGAGAAGCCCCGGCTGCCGTCGTCCAGCTGAGGGGAGGACACCCCCAGGTCGAAGAGCATACCGTCCACGCCGGGCAGAGACAGCCTGTCCAAAATCTCATCCACCCGGTCGAAGTTGCTGTGGACCAGCTCCACCCGGTCCATCCACGGGGCCAGCCGCTCCCGGGCGGCGTCCAGGGCCGCCTGGTCCCGGTCCACGCAGATGAGCCGGCCGGTGGTCAGGCGCCGGGCAATCTCCCGGCTGTGGCCCGCCCGGCCCAGGGTGCCGTCAAAATAGACCCCGTCCGGGCGAATATTCAGCGCTTCCATGCACTCGCCCAGCAGCACCGGGCGGTGGGTAAACTCACTCATATCAGAACCCCAGCTCCGCCATACAGGCGGCCATCATCTCGGGGGTCATCTCTTCCTCCTCCTGGGCGTTCCAGGCCTCGGCGGACCAGATTTCCGCCCGGTCGTGGACGCCGATGATGACGGCCTCCTTCTCCAGTCCGGCATACTTGCGCAGCTTCTGGGGGATGACAATGCGTCCCTGGCTGTCCGGCTCGCATTTGGCGGCGTTGGCAAACAGGCGGCGCATTCCCTTTGACTGACTCATGGGCAGAGAGGCAAATTTTTCGGTGAAGCGGTCCCAGGTGGACTGAGGGTAGACGGCCAGGCAGGCGTCCACACCCACGGCCAGGTAGAAAGCGGCACCCAGCTCCTCCCGGAGCTTGGCGGGGATGAACAGCCGGCCCTTTGCGTCGATGTTGTGCTCGTATGTGCCGGTCACGCCCCCTCACCTCTTCTCCACAAAACCGCTTGTTTGAGGGATTCTTCCCCACTTCGCTCCACTTCGCTCTCTAGTATAACCTCTGTTAACATAAAATGCAAGCATTATTTTCTCCCGATTTTGTTCCAAATACTGCGGTTTTCCCCAAAAGTTCGCATTTTCTCGCCAGAAAACAAATGTTCTAGCTCAGTCCGCCGCTTCAATTTTCACGCTGGCCCGTACAAGATATGCCCTTTTTATCCCAAAAAGCTTTCAACATCTTGTATTTCTCTGAAAAGTCCTCGGCCAGCCTCCTCCCCGCAAAGTCCGCAGAAAAGTTAAAAATTTTTCGCCTCTAAAAATTTCTTCCCTCACAGGCCATCTTGTGATATACTTACCACAAAGCTGTCGAATCTTGATGCTTTAAGGAGGAAATGTTATGCTGTATCATGATTGGGAGGCCCTGGAGCAGGCCTGTCTTTCCTGCCAGAAGTGCGCTTTGGCCGACACCCGGCACAATGTGGTATTTGGCATGGGCCCCAGAGACGCCGAGGTGATGTGCATCGGCGAGGGCCCCGGCGAAAACGAGGATTTACAGGGCAAGCCCTTCGTAGGCCGGGGCGGCAAGCTGCTGGACGACATGCTGGAGATGGTGGACCTGAGCCGGGAGAAGAACGTCTACATCGCCAATATGGTCAAATGCCGCCCGCCCCAGAACCGGGACCCGCTGAACACCGAGCAGGACGCCTGCATCGACTATCTGCGCAGTCAGGTGGCCCTCATCCGCCCCAAGATTATCATCTGTCTTGGCCGCATCTCCGCCTGCCGCATCATCAAGCCCGACTTTAAGATCACCAAGGAGCATGGCCAGTGGTTTGAGAAAAACGGCGTGTGGATGACCGCCCTGTTTCACCCCGCCGCCATCCTCCGGGACCCCCGCCGCCGCCCGGAGACCTTCGAGGATTTAAAGGTGATTCAGGCCAAGATTCACGAGGTCTGCGACCATACCTATTGAGAGGGAGGACGGAATGTAAATGGACATACAATATGACCTGTCCGCCGCCGAGCTCCTCAAAATCCTGGGCTATACCCAGCCGTCGGGCCGGGCGTGGCTGGAGGAGCTGAAACGGGAGAAGCAAATCCCCCTGCCCTCAGTCTACACCGAATTTATGGAGCTGGCCTGGCAGTGTCCGCTGTTTTCCACCTCCAACCTCTGGACCGGAAAAATTCTTCCCCGGATGTATTACGACGAAATTCAGGAATACATTGATGACCTCAAGGCCCACATGGACAGCGCCCCGGCCTACCTTAAAAACCGGTATGCCCCCTTTGTGAAGCTCCCTCGGGAGGCGTGGACGGACAAACTGGACGATTACCTTATCATAGGCAGCGATTTCGGCGGTGGCGAAGCCACCTTCGGCATCCGCAGAGCGGACTTGGAGCAGGACGACCCGCCCATGTACTGGCATCACGAGCGGGACCCCGCCGCCAAGTGGCGGGAGGATAAGCAGACGCTGTCCAGTTTTCTTTTGGAGGCTCTCTGGAATGTGTTAGAGGGTTCAAACTACGACACCGCAGAGCGGGAGCTGGAAAAATCAGGCTGGCGGATTGAGGAGTATTTTGATCCCAAAAAAGAGGATTGGGTGGCATCCAAAGCCGTCCTGAAAAAGCAGGGTATCGTCTATTCTGAACTGAAGCGATATAAAGGCGATGAAGGCGGAAAAGTGTTTGGCTGTTATGACCGAGATCTAAACGTCATTTATACCGGCAGTATAGCGGATGGTGAAATATCTCTGTCCGCCATCAACCGGGCAGAGGCTGAAAAGGTCCTCCTTGATATTGACGACTACGATTTTCCCCAGGAGGATGGCTGAGCCTTCTGTATCATTTCACCTCTCACCGGGCATACTGTCACTGAGGTGATTGTATGGATTTGAACATGAACGCGGCGGTAACCTTTGGCGAGCTGCTGCAAAAGAACCCCCAGGCCTCTGCCTTTTACGACCGTTGCACCCCGGAACAGCGGAATGCGATCCTGCTCCAGCTGGGCCAGATGACCAGCCAGTCCCAGCTGCGGGCCTTTGTGGACAACCTGCCCAGCGCGTCCCTGTAAGCACCGACCGCCCGCCCCATACAGGGCGGGCGGCGCTGTTTTCTACCCCCAGCCGCCGGAAAATTCCGGCTGGCAGTCGGTGTCCTGCACCACAAAAATCTCATACAGATGGGACAGGGCGTCCCAGGTGGCCTTATCCATACAGCCTGTGGCCGGCAGTCCGGCGGCCCTTTGCAGCCACCGGACGTTTTCCGCCGACGCAGGCCCGTGGTTTCCGTCCGCCTGGCAGGGAGTGATTCCCTCAAAGTGCCGGGACAGCACATTAAACATGGTCTGTGGAACGATCATATACTCCCTGCTGTTCCCCTCGTGAACCTGAATGCCCTCTGACGGAAATACCCGCGTGGCCCGGGAGTAGCTCTCTCTGGTCTGCTGCCTCAGCCAGCAGCTGTGGATGGCGTCCCAGGTGGCCTGGTCCACCACCCCGGTGACCGGCAGGCCCGCCTCCCGCTGAAAGCGCATCACCGCCTCCAGGGTGCGCTCGCCGTAGACCCCGTCTACCGCCAGCTCCGGTAAAAACTGATAGGTTTTCGACAGCTGACGGAGCATATACTGCAGGCTGCTCACCGGCTTGGCCAGCATCTCCCGCTCCAGCAGCTCCCGTCCTGCCGCAGTGTCTCTCATACCTCTACTCCTCTCTGTCCATTCTGACCATCCCGCTGGCCCAGCTCCAGGGGCCGGCCCGGATACTGGCCCATCCGGGGGGTGGCGCCCCACTGCTCCGGCTTCTCTCCGGGCAGGCCTCCAGACATCACCGGAAGGGCGTCCTCTCTCAAGGACTGAGCCCGCACCGTGTCTCTGCGGAGGAAGTAGTCTGCCAGGGCGAAATTGCTGTAAATGGAGTTCCAGGCGGTCTCGTCCACATAGCCGTTGGGGGTCAGGCCCACCAGCTGCTGGTAGGTGCGCACCGCCTGGGTGGTGGCGGAGCCGAACTGACCATCCACCGCCATCGGAAGCAGGGAGCTGTCAAACTGGGCCAGCATGGCCAGCATATATTGCAGAATGCCCACCTCCGGGCCGCTGTCCCCCTCCTCCAGGGGGCCGGGAAACTGGAAGCGGACGGTGACAAAGCTCTGTCCCTGGCTCACCAGCTCGGCAAGCTGGAGGATGCCCGCGTAGAGATAGACCATCTTATACCAGGTAGCCTTGCCCACCACCCCGTCCGGGTCCAGGCTGAAAATGCGCTGGAAGGTGCGCACCGCGTTCCGGGTATCCTCCCCGAAGACGCCGGTAACCGGAGCAATCTTGGGGATGGCGGGGTAATTTTGAGAAATGCGGTTGAGCATAAATTGGAACATGGCTACATTCTGGCCCACCGAGCCCAGCCGCATGGCTTCCCCCGGATAGGAGGGCGAGATGTCCTGGATGGGGGCGTCTACCACCAGCTCGATGTCTCTGCCGTAGTAGTGGCGCAGGATCTCCATAGAGTTGAGGCCGTCCTGGGCCAGCTCCTGACTGCCCCACTGGGACAGGCCGTCGCAGGTGGAGGTGGTGCCGTTGCAGAATTTGGCGGCCAGGGGCTCCACATAGCCCTGGCGGCGGATATAGTCGTTAAAAATCTCGTCCACGATCTGGCTGATGTTCTCAAAGATGTTCCGGCCCTTGATAAACTTCTGGTCATACTGGGTGGTGGAGGTGATCTGGAAGTCGTAGCCCCGGCTGGGGTAAAACTCGGTATACACCCGGTTCAGGGCGAAGGAGATGATGGCCAGCACGTTGGCCCGAATGGCGGCGGGCTCCCAGGTGGGGTATATCTCGCTGGAGGCCACGTTTTTTACATAGTCGGGAAAGGATACGGTAACATTCTCCGCCCACTGGTCGGGCAGGCCCATGTGCACCGTGATGGTGCGGGGCACGTATGGAAGAATAATGGGCATAGCGGCTCCCCCTCACAGGCTCTGGGCGGGGATATCCCGCTCGTCCCGCTGCTGAAGGCTGCAAAGTCCCTGGGGCAGGGGGATCAGCTCCATGCTCTGCATCGTCTCAACACCGGGGAATATCTGCACGTTCTCCACCTGGAGCATCGCGTAGCCGGGCTGCTCCGCCCACACAGAGCACAGCGCGCAGGGGGCGCCGTCTCCGGGCAGCCCGTTGGGCGAGGTGCTCTCCGCCGGGAAGGGGGTGTCGATCTGTATGGTGTTGATTTTTCCGCTGCTGTCAGTACACTGTATGGAGAGCAGCTTCCACTTGCCCTCCTCCCCCGGCGCGGCCACCACTACCGTGGCCCCCTCCAGGGGTATCTGCGCCTGGGAGGTGTACACCCGGACGCTTAAGGTTCCTGTTGCTTGCATTGTGATACCTCCTAACGGCAGCCCCATCCAGGGGACTGCCGCTCATCCCATCCTATGCCAGGGATGCCTCCCGTGCCCCGCAGGTTTCTCCGGAGCTTCGTTTTCCGCTCTTGCATTACCTGCATATTTATAGTAGAATAAAGCGATTTTGGTAAAAGGAGGCAGGCGTCCATGGGTATGACGGCCGTAAAATCAGTGGACCCCCACAGCCCGGCCCGCCGGGCGGGCGTCCGGGCGGGGGAAACCCTCACCCATATTAACGGCCACCCCATTGTGGACGTGCTGGATTATAAATTCTACAGCTACGACCCCCGGCTGGAGCTCACGCTCCAAGGGGCGGACGGGTCTGTCCGCACGCTGCGGATACGCAAATCCGAGGGTGAGGACCTGGGGCTGGAGTTCGAGACCTATCTGATGGATCGGGCCCGGTCCTGCGCCAACCACTGCATCTTCTGCTTTGTGGACCAGATGCCGCCGGGGATGCGCCCCTCCCTCTACTTCAAGGACGACGACGCCCGGCTGTCCTTTCTTCTGGGCAACTACCTCACCCTTACCAACCTCTCCCCCCGGGAGGTCCAGCGGATCATCGACCTGCGCATCTCCCCCATCAACATCTCCGTCCACACCACCGACCGGGCGCTGCGGGCTCAGATGCTGAAAAACCCCCGAGCCGGCGAGGGCATCGACATTATGGAGCGGTTTGCCCGGCATAACATCACCATGAACTGCCAGATCGTCTCCTGCCCCGGCGTCAACGACGGCCCCGCCCTGGACAAGACCCTGGCCGACCTGGCCGCCATGTTCCCGGCGGTGAACAGCATCTCGGTGGTGCCGGTGGGGGTGACCAAATACCGGGAGGGACTGTATCCCCTGCAAACCTACACCCAAACCACCGCCTCCTCCCTCATCCACCAGGTGGAGGCCTTCGCCGCCAGGCACCTGGAGATTCACGGCACAAGGCTGGCGTGGTGCTCCGACGAGTTCTACCTGCTGGCCGGGCGGGACCTGCCCGACGAGGACTACTTTGAGGACTTCACCCAGCTGGACAACGGGGTGGGGATGCTCACCCTCCTCAGCCGGGAGTTCAGCCGGGCCCTGGACCTGATGGAGCCGGACGAGCTGGAGGGAACGGTCCCCTTCTCCATCGCCACCGGGGTATCCGCCGCCCCGTTTTTGGCAAAATTGGTGGCCCGGGCCAGGGAAAAATGTGGTACAATAGAGGGGCGGGTCTACCCCATCGTCAACCGCTTCTTTGGCGAGACCATCACGGTGGCCGGACTGGTCACCGGGGGAGACCTGATTTCCCAGCTCCGGGGAAAGGAGCTGGGAGAGCGCCTGCTCATCCCGGCCAGTATGCTCCGCTCCGGAGAGAATGTCTTTCTGGACGACGTGACCACCGCGGACGTGGAGCGGGCGCTGGGGGTGCCTGTGGTCCCCGTCCCCCAGGACGGCTACGAGCTGCTGGACGCCATCTGCGGCGTGGCGCTCACCCACGAAGCCCAGCGCCCGGCTTGGGAAAATGAGGAATTTTATCGGTATAATCCGTAGGGGGCGGCCTCTGCGCCGTCCCTGCACATGCGAATCAAAAGGAAGTGACCAAATGAAACCTCTAGTTGCTATTGTGGGCCGGCCTAATGTGGGCAAGTCCATGCTGTTTAACAAGCTGTGCGGCCAGCGGCTGTCCATTGTGGAGGACACCCCCGGCGTCACCCGGGACCGGCTGTACGCCCCGTGCGAGTGGCGCAACCGGGTCTTCGACATTGTGGACACCGGCGGCATCGAGCCGGGCACCGATGACCAAATTCTATCCTTTATGCGGGA
>JAAWEX010000132.1 GCA_022794495.1 Lawsonibacter sp.
CGGGCCCGCTCCTCGTCGCCGGTAAAGCCGAAGCCCATCTGCTCCAGATAGCCCCGGATGCGCTCGGAGTCGGCCTCGTTCTGCTGGCAGCCGTAGGTGTCTACAAAGGCCAGGGGCTTTTCCGGCCACTGGGCCGTCAGCTCAGCCACGGCCCGGCAGCGGGCAAGCTGGTTTTCAATCTCAGCGGGGGAAATCACGGCGGCGTGTTCCATAAAAGACCTCCAGGCGGTAGATATAGTATGGTTTATTATACTATTCTTCTTGAAAAAGCACAAGCGTCCCCAGGGAAAAAGACGCTGGAGAAAAAAGCAAAAAAGGGCTTGCAAACGGCGGCAGCCCGCACTATAATTGATAGAATGAGGGGTATACCCGCCAGCAAAAATATGTTTCATATGGAGTGAGCAAGCGATGAAGAAAAACCAGGCGTCTCAGGCCCGCGGCGGAAAAAAGTACAGGCGCATCGGGCAGAAGGTGGGCAATATGGTGGTGATGATGCAGGTAGCGTCCGTCATCTTCGCGGTTGCCATGTGCGTGATTATGTTCCAAAGCCTCACCACAAAAATGCTGAAGGACCGGTGTACCAACGGCACCAATATGCTGTCCTACATCCTCAGCCAGACAGACGGCGGCGCGGATATGAATCAGGTTCTGGACGACCTGAAGGGCCGCATGGGCTGTGAGTTCACGATTTTTGAGGGCAGCACCCGCGCCTACACCACTGTGGTTCAGGACGGCAGGCGGGTGGTGGGTACCCAGCTGTCTGACAAGCTGTCTGAGATTGTGCTTCAGCAGGGCAAATCCTATGTGGGAACGGCGCGTATCCTGAACGAGGAATACCTCTGCTCCTATGTCCCCACCAAGGACGCCGGCGGAAAGATTAACGGCCTGATCTTTGCCGGCATCTCCAGCGCCGAGGCCCGCAATCAGATTCTTCTGACCGTGCTGGCCTCTTCCGCCGTGAGTCTTGCGGTTATCCTCGTCTGCATCATGATTATGACCGCCTACCTGAAAAAGACGGTTTCTCACCCCCTGGCCGAGATCACCCAGGTGGCCGGGCGGCTGGAGCGGGGCGATTTGGGGCTGACCAGCGGCGAGGATATCCATATCAAAGTCCACTCCAGCGACGAGGTGGGCGACCTGGGCCAGATATTTGAGGAGACCATCCGCCGGCTGCGGGGCTACATAGGTGAGATATCCGGCATCCTGGAGGCCATCGCCGGCGGCGATCTGACCGGCGCCGTTCAGCAGGACTACGTGGGCGACTTTGTGTCCATCCGCCAGTCTATGGCCAGCATTGAGGCCAAGCTTAACGACACCATGGGGCAGATCAGAGTAAGCGCCGACCAGGTGTCCGGCGGGGCCGACCAGGTGTCCAACAGCGCCCAGGCCCTGGCTCAGGGGGCCACAGAGCAGGCCAGCTCGGTGGAGGAGCTGTCCGCCACCGTCAGCGAGATCTCTGAAAACGCCAAACGGACCGCTCAGGCCACCCGGGAGGCGGGCCAGTTTGTGGAGCAGGCCGGCGCACAGCTGGGCGTCAGCGTGGAGTATGTTCAGCAGCTGAACGCCGCTATGGAGCGCATCTCCAGCTCCTCTGAGGAGATTTCTAAAATTATCGCCGCCATTGAGAACATCGCCTTCCAGACCAACATCCTGGCCCTCAACGCCGCCGTGGAGGCCGCACGGGCCGGCTCCGCCGGCAAGGGCTTTGCCGTGGTGGCCGACGAGGTGCGCAACCTGGCCACCAAGTCCGATGAGGCCGCCAAGGCCACCAAGGAGCTGATCGAAAGCTCCATCGCCGCCGTCACCGAGGGGGGCGACGTGGTGAACAAGGTCACCCAGTCCCTGGAGCGCACCAGCCAGAGTGCCGGCGGCGTGACCGAAAAGATGGCCATTGTGGTGGAGGCCGTGGAGAGCCAGACCGCCGCCATCGCGCAGGTCACAGAGGGCATCGAACAAATTTCCTCCGTGGTCCAAACCAATTCCGCCACCAGCGAGGAGTGCGCCGCGGCCAGCGAGGAGCTGTCCTCCCAGGCCAACCTGCTGAAGCAGCTGATGACCGCCTTCCGGCTGAATAATTCAAAGTGGTAGGCTGAACTGTATCGGGGCCGAGAGATTTTATCTCTCGGCCCTATTTTGCTGTCATATCCTCCGCCGGCTGTTCATACCCTTGCTGTATAGCGGTTCATACACAGGATAAGGAGTGATAGCATGGGGAACATAGGGACAGGCCGGGCCCTGCGCCGGGGCGTGGCCCTGGGGCTGGCCGCTGTGGCCGCCTGGGGAATCAGTCTGACGGCGGACCTGGGGGATATGGGGCGGGAACTGGCCGGCCTGGAGGGGGAGCCAGCTCTGGCCGCCTCCCTTTTGGCCGCCCAGATGGGAGAACTGCCCGGCGGGGAAGGGCGCCTGACCGGCTGGGGCAGACTGCTGCTGAACAGCTCCACTCTGCTGAAGCAGGGGGAGGGGGCGGTGCTGGCCCGCCGGAGCCCCTCTCAGTCTTCAACCGCGGAGCCCGACCCCGCCGGGCCCGACCCTGACGACGGGGACGACCTGGAACCGCCCGACCTGCGGCCCGCCCCGGAGGGGGACGGGGTGGTGGAGATGACCGGCCGGGGGAAGGAGGGCAGTCAATACCTTCGGGACGGCGGGCTCTATGTATACAACCGCACCGGCCTGGAGCTGGACGCCTCTTTGCTTCAGGAGGGGACGGTGGACGTCACGCTGGGGGAAGGGCCCCAGATTCTTATCGTACATACCCACGGCAGCGAGGCCTACTCCATGACTGACGGCGACCTCTACCAGGAGAGCGACCCCTACCGCACCACCGACTGCACCCACAATGTGGTCCGGGTGGGGGAGGAGATCGCCACCGTCTTCCGGGCCTACGGCTTTCAGGTGGTCCACGATACTACCCTGTGTGACTACCCCGCCTACAATGGGGCCTATGACCGCTCCTACGCGGTGGTGGAGCAGTGGCTGGCCAAGTATCCCTCCATTCAGGTGGTTTTGGACGTCCACCGGGACGCCCTGGTGGGCAGCGAGGGGGAAATTTATAAGATGGTGTCTACCGAGGCGGGGGAGAAGGTGGCCCAGGTTATGATGGTGATGGGCAGCGACGCCGGCGGAAACCCCCACCCCGGTTGGAAAAACAACCTCGCCTTCGCCCTCAGCCTCCAGCACAACCTGGTGAAGGGCTATTCCAGCCTCGCCCGGCCCATTGTGCTGCGTAAGGGCCGGTACAATCAGCAGCTGTGTCCGGGGTCCATCCTGGTGGAGGTGGGCGGACACGGAAATACCCTCTCTGAGGCCATCGCCGGAGGACGGCTCTGGGCCGACAATGTGGCCAGAACGCTGCTGGAGATGAGGGGATGAGGAAAGCCCCAGAGCTTCTGCTCTGGGGCTGAGCTTTAAAAACAGCTGGGCGCGTAGCGTATCGTGATAATATGGACCTCCTTCTTTTGTCTCAGTACCCGATACACAATAACATATTTTTGGACAAATAACTGCCGGTAGCCCTGGTTTGCATAGATGCCCAGCCGGCGGATGGGGTTGCGCTCCGGCATCCGCGCCAAGCTGAGAATCCCCTTTTCCAGGCGGCCGACCATATGCTCGGCAGTGCCCGGCTCCAAAAGGTGCTCCGCAAGATAGGCATAAATGTGGTCTAAATCGCGGACAGCCTCTGGGGACAGCTTTACTCTGTAATCATCCAAAATATTTCCTCCGGAGGGAAGTTAATACCTCCTCAGCGTCCAGAAGCTCGCCGCCAGCGGAAAGCTCCTGCTCTGCACGGAAAATTGCCGCGTCTGTCTGCGCCGTTTCCAACAAGGCGTCGTATGCCTCAATGCTCATCACCGCCAGGTCGCCTCTCCCGTTTTTGGTGATGAACACCGGCTCGGCGTGGTCATGACAAAAGGTGGATATCTCGTTGTAGTTGTTGCGCAGGTCCGCGCTGGAACGAATGTGCGGCATAACAGCACCCCCCCTTTTTAATACCCAAATTATACCCGAATTTCTTTATGGCGTCAAGGAGAAATATTTTCAAGGAATGTCCACCTGCGCATTTCATCCCGATTGATTTTCCCTGATCTGTCTGTAGGGGCGGCCTGTAGGGCAGGGGCTCTACCCCTGCCTATCCCCGTAAGGGGATAAATCGGGATCGGAATAAGGCAAGGGCAGAGCCCTTGCCCTACATGCGGCGGCTTTCCTAAATTTATGAGACAAACGGGCTACAGAAGAACGCAAAAAGCCCCCCTCTGTGAGGGGGGTGGCCCCGAAGGGGCCGGGGGGAGTCAGGTGAAAACTCCCTCAGTCACGGCTTCGCCGTGCCAGCTCCCTCAAAGAGGGAGCCTTTTTGCTGATCCATTACTCTGTGTCCTCTTTTAAACAGGACTCTATCATACTGACTACGATATTATTAAAGCTGGTGCCATTTTCAATAGCAATCCTTTGAATTCGCTCGGCAAGTGCTTTGGAGATATATAATGATTTATTGATCGTCTCAGTTTTATTTTTGGTTTTCTTAATTTCAAAATTCATAATATATCCCCCCTTCCTGTGGTAAAATTCTAGTATATTTTTCACATGAATAAAATATGAGAAATTTCTATTGAATTTTTCCATTAGAAATGCTAGAATAAACAAAAGGGGGAACTCAAAATGGACAGCCTGCATGAAAAGACGTTTCAGCTCTGCAAAAAACTGGCCCATATCCGGAAAATTCCCATGCCCGAGCGGTTATTTAAGGACGTCGCCCAGGAGGAGCTCACCACTGAGGGGGAGGTCTATATCAACCGCTGTGCCCTCCAATTCTGTCAGATGATGGAGTTTAACCGATTTATCACCGCACTTGAGGCCAGCTACCTCCAGCTGCTCCGGGCGCCGGAGCGGGCCGAGGAGATTGGCCAGGAGGGACTGCGGAGGCTCCGCGCATTTTTAGAGGAATACACCGGCCTGCTGTCTCAGAGCCTGTTTAAAATCTTCTAATGAGGATGGCAATGAGGGCAAAAATGAGAATCTGAGCAGAAATAAAGAGTTTGCGCTCACAATTTTTCCAAAGTCT
>JAAWEX010000133.1 GCA_022794495.1 Lawsonibacter sp.
GCCAGCGGGGACACGTCGGTCACCTTGGTGCAGCTTAACGTGAGCTTCTTCAGGCTGGGGTGCCCCGCCAGATGCAGGGCAAGGGCTCTGCCCTTGCCTGATCGGGTTACCGCCCCGTCCCCGCCGCGCGGCCAAGCCTTCCCCTTCAGGGGAAGGTGGCACGGCGAAGCCGTGACGGATGAGGCCGTCACCTCTCACACTTCCAGAAAAACGCGCTGTATGGGGGCAGCTCGGAGCCGCCGCCGAAGTCATGCTTTTCCCCGGAAATCAGGTCAACCGCCAGGCCGCAGCCGGCGTCGAAGTGGGCGGTGTAGGGGGAGGAGTCGGCGTTGATGGCCACCAGCACCCGCTCCTCGTCGCATTTACGCTCGAAGATGATCTGCTTGTTGGTGAGCACCACATTGCGGTAGGCCCCGTAGCACAGGGCGCGGCTGTCCTTCTTGGCCTCGGCCAGCTGAGAAATCCAGGTGGTGAGGTCGTTCCACTCCGGCTTCTCCAAGGCGGGGCGGAGCTCGGCGTCGCTGCCGTGGCCCTTGGCCCCCTTCATCCCCCACTCGCTGCCGTAGTAAACGGCGGGCACGCCGGGCATCCCGAAGGCCATAGCGTAGGCCACAGGCAGGTGGTCGGGGTTGGTGAGCTGGGAGGCGATGCGGTTCACGTCGTGGTTGTCCAGAAAGCTGAGCAGGTGCTTGCCCTTGTACAGGGTCCACTGCTCCGGGCCGAACTGCCGGGCCAGGGAGTGGCCGATCTCGAACATGTTCATGGAGTTGAAGGCGGACCACAGCCCCTTGTAGCACTCGTAGTTGGTCACCGAGTGGCACATGTCGCCGGCCATCCAGCGGTTGTAGTCCCCGTGGAGGGTCTCACCCATGAGGGCAAAGTCGGGCTTGAGGGTGTTGACAAAGCCCCGCAGCTGCTTCAAATACTCCGGGGGCAGGCAGTAGGCCACGTCCAGCCGCAGGCCGTCGATGCCGAAGCGGTCCACCCAGGAGCGGATGGCGTTGAACTGGTGTTCCACCACCGCCGGGTTGAACAGGTTCAGCTTCACCAGCTCGTTGTGGCCCTCCCAGCCCTCGTACCAGAAGCCGTCGTTATAGTTGGTATTGCCGTCGAAGCTGATGTGGAACCAGTCCTTGTAGGGGCTGTCCCACTTCTTCTCCTGCACGTCCTTAAAGGCCCAGAAGCCCCGGCCCACGTGGTTGAACACCCCGTCCAGCATCACCCGGATGCCGGCGTCGTGGAAGGCCTGGCAGACCTTGGCCAGGTCGTCGTCGCCGCCCAGGCGGGGGTCCGTGTGGAAGTAGTCCCGGGTGTCGTAGCCGTGGCGGTCGCTGTCGAACACCGGGTTGAGCAGGACGGTGTCCGCCCCCGTCTTTTTGATATGCTCCACCCAGTCCAGCAGACGCAGGATACGGGGCGTCACTGCCCCGTCGTTTTCCTCCGGCGCGCCGCACAGGCCCAAGGGATAAATTTGATAGATGACCGATTCGTCAAACCACATAGTATATTTCTCCTTTCGTCCGGTTGGGCGAGTATTTGCCTGTCTATCATACTACACCTGGGGAATTTTCGCAAGGGGAAGGCTGGGGTAGGCGCGTTCATTGGAAAATTTTATGCAGGGGCGGCCTGTGGCCGTCCGCACAGAAGGACATGCCCGAAAAATTTAAGGACTTCCGAAGGGGAGGCCGATGTGGTAAAATAGAGAAAATACAGGAGGGATGGCTATGCTGCGGATTGGAAACCTGCCCCTGCCCATCGGGGGGGACTTGGATTTGCTGCGCCGGAGAGCGGCCAGGGCTCTGGGGGTGCGCCCCGCCGCCCTGGGGGAGCTGGAGATCGTCCGGCAGTCTATCGACGCCCGGAAGAAAACCGACGTCCACTATGTATATACCGTGGAGGTGACGCTGCCCGATGAGGCGGCGGCACTGCGGACAGCACCCGGAAAGCATATCACCCTGGTGGAGCGGACCCCATACGCCTTCCCAAAGGTAAAGCGCCGCTCGCCGCTCCCCCCGGTGGTGGTGGGGATGGGCCCGGCGGGACTGTTTGCCGCCCTGTTTCTGGCCCGAAACGGCCTGCCCTGCGTCATTCTTGAGAGGGGCCAGGATATCGACAGGCGCACCCTGGACGTGGGGGACTTCTGGACCACCGGCGTTCTGGACGAGGCGTCCAACGTTCAGTTTGGGGAGGGCGGCGCGGGGGCCTTCTCCGACGGCAAGCTGACCACCGGCACCCACGACGCGCGCATCTCCGCGGTGCTGGACGCCCTGGTGGAGGCCGGGGCCCCCGCTGACGTGAAATATTCCCACAAGCCCCACATCGGCACCGACGTGCTCCGGGAGGTGGTAAAGACCATCCGGAAGGAGCTGATCTCCCTGGGGTGTGACGTCCGCTTCGGCCATAAGCTCACCGGCCTGACCGTCTCCGCCGGGGCGCTGGCAGGTGCGGAGGTGGAGGGCCCGGAGGGGCGCTGCCTCCTGGCCGCCGACGCGTTAATCCTGGCCCCCGGCCACTCCGCCCGAGACACCTTTGCCATGCTCCAGGAGGCCGGCGCGCCTATGGAGCGGAAGCAGTTCGCCGTGGGTGTGCGTATCGAGCACCGGCAGCGGGATATCAGCTTGCAGCAGTACGGCCCCGCCTGGGAGCAGCTGCCTCCCAGCGACTACAAGCTGGCCTGTCATCTGCCTGACGGCCGGTCGGCCTTCACCTTCTGCGTCTGTCCGGGGGGGCAGGTGGTGGCCGCGGCCTCTCAGCAGGGGGGCGTGGTCACCAACGGCATGAGCCACCGGGCCCGGGATGGGGCCAATATCAATGGCGGCCTGCTGGTGGGGGTGGGGCCGGAGGACTTCCCCGGCGGCGGCGTCCTGGCCGGGGTGCGGTTCCAGGAGCGCTGGGAGCGGGCCGCCTTCCAGCTGGGGGGCGGGGGATTCCGGGCCCCGGCCCAGCGGGTGGAGGACTTCCTCCAGCGCCGGCCCTCCGAGGGCCCTGGGGCCGTTCTGCCTACCTACCGCCCCGGCGTGGCCTGGACCGGACTGGAGTCCTGTCTGCCTGACTATGTCACCGGCGCGCTGGCCCAGGCCCTGCCTCTGCTGGACCGGAAGCTCCGGGGCTTCGCCCACCCCGACGCGGTCCTCACCGGGGTGGAGACCCGGTCCTCCTCTCCGGTGCGCATCCTCCGGGACGAGGGCTGTCAGTCCGCCCTCCGGGGTCTCTACCCCTGCGGCGAGGGGGCGGGCTACGCCGGGGGCATCGTCTCCGCCGCCGTGGACGGCATCCGGGTGGCGGAAGCGGTGGCGTCAAATTAGAAGGAACCCCGCCGGACAGTCGGCGGGGTTCTCTTATTGCACATGGGTGTGGTTGTTGATGTGGTTGGCACAGTAGCAGTAGTAGCCGGAGCACTTGGAGCAGTAGCGGAACTCCATATCCGGGTTGTCCTGGTCGGTAATGCCGCAGACGGCGCACTTGTGCAGGTAGCCTCTCCGCTCCCGCAGCTCCTTCTGGGCCTTTTTAAAGTTGATGGTCTGGGCGGAGGTCCGGTGCTTCATCTGAATGCTCTTGCGGCCCAGGGCGTTCATCAGATCCTCCCAGAAGAAGATCAGGTAGTTGAGAATGGCCACGATGGGCATCAGGGCCCACAGCCACTGGCCAGACATAAGGGGGGAGATTATGGCGTAGCCGAAGAACACCAGGTCGATCAGGGCCAGCCACTTCACCTTCAGCGGGATGATGCCATACAGATTGACCTGCATATCCGGGAACAGGGTGGCGAAGGAGAAAAACAGGGACATATTCACATAGTACATATTGGCGGTTTCGATATAGAAACCGAACTGCGCCCCTGTGGCCTGGAAGGGGAGGGAGAGGTAAATGACGATACCGACAATCATGTTGAACAGGACGCCCAGGCCGTAAAACACCGTAAAGCGGGTGGTGCCCCACTGGCGCTCCAGAGAGGTGCCAATCCAGTAGTAGAAGAAGGTCGTGAGGGCGAACAGGAAGGTGCGCCCGAAAATGGTCTGGGAGAGCATGGATTCGCCGCCCACCGGCAGGGGGGCGAAGACAAATGTAATCAGCCGCCAGATCTGCCCACGAAAGATCAGCTCCGGGTAAAAGCTGATCAGCCGGGAGAGCATACCCTGGGTGACGATATCGCCCACAAAGACAACGGCATTGCCCACCGCGATATATTTAATCAATTCGGGAATCCCCAGATTGGGGTGGTTGTAGCAAAACTGGGAAATCCAGCGAGAAAGCGTTTTCAAGGCGGAGTCCTCCTCTGGTTCAATTCGTAACCTTCATTGTACCCGTTTTTTCCAGAAAAGTCTACAGCTAAAGTGTAAACAAATTTTTTAGCCCTTTCCCTCAAAGCAAAAATATGCTAAGATAGGGGCGGAAGAATAATCCCGGTACAAATGGGATAACACAGGAGGATTACCATGAGTATTGTCAAGGACATGTCCCTGGCCCCCTCGGGCCACCAGAAAATCCAGTGGGTGCGGGACTTTATGCCTGCCCTCAGCGGCATCGAGGAACGCTTCCGCAAGGAAAAACCCTTCGCCGGCCTGACCATCGCCGTCTCCGTCCACCTGGAGGCCAAAACCGCCAACCTGGGCCTCGTCCTCCGGGAGGGGGGCGCTGAGGTCCACCTCACCGGCTGCAACCCCCTGTCCACCCAGGACGACGTGGCCGCCGCAGTGGCTGACTCCGGCGTAGCCACCTACGGGGTCCACGGGGTGAGCATGGAGGAGTACGAAAATCTCCTTGTCGAGACCCTGAAGTGCCGCCCCCACCTCATCGTGGACGACGGCGGCGACCTGGTCAACCTGCTGGGCGGCAAGTGCGCCCAGTACGGCGACCGGCTCATCGGCGGCTGCGAGGAGACCACCACCGGCATCCACCGCCTTTACGCCCGGGAGCGGGAGGGCATCCTGCCCTGTCCCATGATGGCGGTGAACGACGCCAAGGCCAAGCACTACTACGACAACAAGTACGGCACCGGCCAG
>JAAWEX010000207.1 GCA_022794495.1 Lawsonibacter sp.
AGCATGAACTTGGCTCCGGTACGGAACCCGTCCAAGTAGCGTTCCTCCGCCGTGGTGGTGCTGGTGGTAAGCTGGGCGGACACCAGCCGCTCCAGCGCGTCGAGGCACTCGGCCTCCAGGTGTTCCCGGAGGAAGGACTCGGCATCGGACATCTCCTGCACCGCCTTTTTCAGCTCGGAGGTGTGCTTAATGGCGGTGGCATCCGGGGTAATGTTTCCGAGGTAGAACTCTCTGATGATGCTCCGCATTTCACTCCACCACCTTTCTGCACTCGTCCACACCATACAGCACATGGAGGGAGCCACCGCCGTCCCAGGCCACCATGACGGAGCCGGAATCATCCACGCCCCTCACCGTTCCCCTGGTGCCGATGGGCGGGGCCTGGGGATCGTCCATGCGGAGCAGCTCCACCCTGGTACCTGGTCGGTAGACCTCCCTCATTTGGGCAATGGTCTCACGGTCAGGGAGGCGCATCATTCACCCTCCTCGCTGGTGGCGTTGCCCTGCTGGGTCAGCGGCTCCTCCGCCGTCTCCTGACCAGCATCGACCTCCGCTGGAGCGGGAACCGGGACCTCTGCGACCTCGGCATCCGGGTCGGCAGCGGCTTTCTTGGCGGAACGTTTCGCCTTTTGGTTGGCAGAGAACCGTTCAGCATCCTCCTTGGTGCGGAAAGCGGTGTGACCCTTCAGCCCCTCCAGCAAGGCCCGTCTGACCTCCTTGCCATCGGTTCCAGCGAAGCCAAGCCGGATGAGCCAGCCGCGAAGGTAGTATTTCTCGTTCTCCGGCTTAAGCTCGGCGGGGTTGACGCGGGCGGCGGTCTTGGCATTCTCGACCACCCTGTGGAGCAGCTCCGAGAGGGCTGCGTCCTTGGCGGGGTCCTCGGTGCTGGGGAAAGCGAAGGTGACAGTCTGCCCATCCAACGCAAGGCCGGAGATGGCGTTCTCGGTGTTGGCAATGGCAGCGAGGAGCTGGTCGGCCTGGTCGCACTCAGCGGTGCCGATGGCCTCCACCAGCTCATCGCTGATGCTGAATGCATCCCGCCGCAACACCCGATTGAGAAGGTACTGCTTGCTGTGGAGCGAGTAGATGAGGTTGCGGAGCTGAGTGCCGGTCAGCCCCTCGGCGGGAACCGGGACAGCGACCTGCTCCACCTCGCGGTCGAGCCAGCCGTTGGCCTCCAAGTGGCTGTGGAGGGCCTCCACCTGGTCATCGGGGCCGCTGATGGAGCCGTTGCGCTCCACCAGCAGGTCGCCGACCTGGTAGGCGAAGGTGGGAGGCCCATTGTAGGCGATCTCCACACCGAGGTGTGTACCCAGGCTCTGAGCCAGGGCCTTGCGGTCAGGGGCATTGGTCTGAATGTTCATGGAAAATCCTCCTTTGTTTTGGGGTATGGTATTCATCACTCTAAAGCCCCAGAAAGTCAAGCGGTTTTTCGCTGGTCACCGCTCTTAAATGCACTGTTGCCGGAGAGGTTGCGCAGAAGGATTTTCCGTTCGGTTTTGAACTCGGCCCCGATGAAGCCCAGCCGGAGCAGGAAGCATCGGAAGGCATACTTGTCGTTCTCGGTGTCCCGGTCCTTGGCGGCGATGCGCTTCTGGGTCCGGGCCATCTCGCAGAGGCTGGCAATCAGGTGGGTGTAGGTCTTGACCTCATCGGCATCGAGGTCCCGGCCCCCGAACCAGGGGAAGGAGATCATGTCAGGCGTGACCTCGACCGGGAGGGCCTCAACCCCCAGGGCCTTTCGGATGAGCCGCCCCTTGGCGGTGAGCAGGTTGGTGAGGTTGGCCAGTGCCTCGGAGGGGAGGCTGGCAGAGGGGAGGGAAACCGTCAGGTCGTAGCCGTAGGTCTCGGCCTCGCTGCTTTCGGCGGGAGCGGCCTCCGGCTCGTCAGCGGGGGCCTCGCTCTGCTGGGTGGTGTCGGCCTTGGTGATGGTGTCCTCGGTGTGGAACCCCTGGCCCTCCAGCTCCGCCATCAGCGCATCGATGTCGCTGTTGTAGCCCCGGTCCTCAAAGCTGACCGCGCCGTCCTTGCTGACGGTGAGGTAGCCGATCTGGTAGGCGAAGGTGGGTGCGCCCAGGTACTTCTTGTCCGTACCCATGAAGCCGGAAATGTAGTCGGCGAGGCGCTTGCGCTCGGTGCCGGTCACGTTGTAGTTGATTGTCATGGTGGAAACCCCCTTGTTTTATTGTAGTCCCATATTCGCTCTACTGGCCCGGAATAGCAAGTTGTTTCCCACCATAACTGTGACAAATTACTCTGTGCCAAATTGTGTACTCCACACAATGCCCGCCAGGACAAAGAACACATTCGGCAAGGCGACCCCGTTCCCCCACATTTTATATTCAGCGGAATCGGAGTGGGGGGCCTTCAGCCACTTGACGATCTGGTTCCGGCTCTTGGGCCGCGGGGAGCCGCTGACCAGCTTTCGGTGTGTTTCCCAGATGGCAGACCAGGACTCGATGTCGGCCTCGGTCGGCTCCGGCGTTTCCAAGCCAGCACACCACCAATCCGGGAACCCTTGCAACCTGGCGCATTCGGTCGGGGTAAGCCTTCTCACATAGTAGCCGCTGTTGACAAAGGTAGGGTCTTTGTAGTCCCGTGCGTTCAGAGTGGGGGCCTTCTCCTTGTCTATCTGAGTGAAGGTGCAAGGAGTCATGGCGTAGGTTGGCCCTCCCACCACGGCGATGCCGCCCTGGTTGCAGGCCGGATTGCCGCCGCCCTGGTCGAGTGTCCGGGAGGTGTCTGCCTCATAGATACCGGCACGGGGGTTTTCCGAAAGCATCCCGGCACTGAAAGCGGCACCGATGCTGAAGGCCCGAACCGCCGCGTCTGCGTCCTGGCAGGGAACAAACACAGTCTGGTCATTGTTGCAAGAGAGGGTGGCGGATTTGTCCTCTTGGATGAGTGCGCCCTTGCCGCCGCCCTCGCAGCCAGAGCGAATCTTCAGCGTCTTGGGGGTGGGGGCCTCGCCGACCACGAAGGGCTGGTTGTTGCCCCCGGTGCCGTAGGTGGCGGACACAGTCGGTGCCGTGTTCAGAGGCCCCACATACCGGGTGTCCTGGCTGTGGTTTTCAAAGACCACACCATTCTGTTCCACGATGCAGGGTGGATGTCCATGCTCCTGGGCGCGGAGGGTAGCGGTCACCCCCTGGGAAATGTCCATCCGACTGCCGCCTTGGTCGTTCAAGCAGATGCCGCCTGCCGCTCCAGAGCCAGCCGGAGAACCTCTGGCAGCTCTTTGCCACGAGCGGAAGCCCTCCGCAGAATACCCCGACAAGCCTTCGGACTCAAATAGTACCCTTCCGGCACCACGGGCTGCAAAATCTGCGACAAGGTAGACCCTGCGTCTTCGCTGGGGGACTCCCCAATGTTGCGCATCAAAAGTGCGGTACGCAACGCTCCATCGCTCTCCCATGTAAATGTCGGCGTAGGGCCAGCGGTCTTTCTCAGGCATAGGCACCTCGGCCCCCGGCTCGCTGATGCCGATGACCGCTTCGAGGACCGCTTTGAAATCGAAGCCCCGGTTTGAACTGAATGCACCGACAACATTCTCCCAGCATATCCATCGCGGGTATCTCCCATTGGTGGCACACCTCATTTCCTGGATGATTCGGATGGCCTGATAGAACAGCGAGGACTGAGCGCCATCCAGCCCAGCCCTTTTCCCGGCGATGCTCATGTCGGTGCAGGGGGAGCCGAAGGTGATGATGTCCACTGGCTCGATCTTCCCGCCATCCATCCGGGAAATGTCGCCGTAGTGTTTCATAGTGGGGAACCGCCTGGTGGTCACCCGGATGGGGAACGGCTCGATCTCCGAAGCCCAGACTGGAGTGACGCCAGCCAGCAGCCCGCCCAAGGGAAATCCCCCGGAGCCGTCAAACAGGCTGCCGAGGGTGAGTGTGTTTTTCTGTTCCATCCAACTCCACCAGCCTTTCCCGCAGGGCAGAATAAAACGCCTTGGTCCCGAGGCGGTTCCCGGCCTTCAGCCATTCGTCCTCGAAATCAAAGCGTTGTTCCAGTTGTAAAACAGTGTAGTCCGATTTGAAGGAGCGCCAGGTCATGGCGTCCCACCGCTTGAGCTGCTCCCACAGGTCGGGAAAATCCCGGTACAGCACACGGCAATCCGCCAGAGATTGGAGCGGGCAGCACCAGCAGGACACGCGATGGAACTTCTCGTAAAGCCCGCCCCAATCGTAGCCGCGCTCCTTACAGTAGGCGAGGCAGTCGGCCTCCGTCATGCCCCATTCCACCAGTGGGAGCCGCGCCCCATCCTTCTGGTTGCACTTTCGGTTGATGCGGTGGGTCTCATCGGCGGCGATGCCGATGTACTCCAGCACCTCGTATTCCTCTCGGAGCCGCTGGAGGTACTGCTCCCTGGGGCGGTTTTTGAGGACTTCGGTACACCAGCGCAGCTTTGGACCGGCCCAGCTATAACCGTCACGATCCGTCCCGTATTTCATAGCATTGCGCGACCTGGGTTTTCGATTGATGGGCTTATGCGCAAACAGATACTCGAAATCGTCCGGGCATCTGACTGTGGTAATCTCCCTGCCGATGTTCCGCTCTACCTTCCGAATGTGGTCGTAGAGGGCAGGAAATTCAAGCCCCGTATCGCAGAAAAGGATAACATCAACCGGCACACCTTCCTCCAGCAGCCGGAGGAGCATAGCGGTCGAGTCCTTCCCGCCAGAAAAACTACAGACCCGGAAAATCGGTTTTTCCATCTGCGTACCCCCTCAGAACAGCGGGATTTCCTCACCCACCAGCTCATCGTAGGTGTAGGTGGCACCGTTCCGCAACACCGATACCCCATCGGAGGAGCCGACCTGCTCGATGTACCGTTTGACGATAACATCCATGAACTTCTCGTCCAATTCCACCCCATAGCAGATGCGCCCGGTTTCCTGGCAGGCGATCAGCGTGGAGCCGGAGCCAAGGAAGGGGTCGAGGACGATGCAGTTGGTCATGGTGGAG
>JAAWEX010000134.1 GCA_022794495.1 Lawsonibacter sp.
CGGAAAACGGCGTGTGGCTGTGTGAGCATGTGGAGCCGAAATACTTCGTCTCCTAGCCCAGGCCGCTGTCCAGCGCAATCCCGGTGCGCACCCCCAGGCGGAAGCCCTGGACGGCGTAGTAGGCCAGGGCCTCCTGGAGGGCCTGCGCCTGATTGGGGTCGAGCTCGTAGTCCAGGAAGGTGAACCACATGTCCTCGGCATCGTCTTTGGGTTGGCTTTCGATGTTGGGCTTGATATAATGGTCGTACATCCAGCGCATCAGGTCGGTCATGGAGAACACCTCTTACGTTAATTTCTAACATAATTATACACGTCAAAATTTAACATGTCAAGAGCTGGGAGAAATTTTTATGGATAAAAATTTGTTGGTTGACCTTGGGAAGCGTTTGAAAGCGCTTCGAGAGTCAAAAGGGCTGAAGCAGCGGGAGATGGCCGAAATGATGGGGCTCCAGCTACGCCGTTATCAGCGCTATGAGTATGGAGAGGTAAGCGTGCCTCTTGACACGTTAAACTTTTTCGCCGATTTCTTCGGTGTGACTGCCGATTACCTCCTGGGTCGAGGAGAGTGAAGCCTTCCCCTTTAGGGGAAGGTGGCATCCGCGAAGCGGATGACGGATGAGGCCGTCCCCGCAGAAGCCCTATTTGCTTCGCATATTTCGCCTGCGGCGAAATGCCTCATCAGTCAGCCTTCGGCTGACAGCTTCCCCTAAGGGGGAAGCCTTTGCCGCCTGCGGGCGGGACGAGAAAAGGGAGCGATCAGCATGAATTTCACAAGCATTGCCATCGACGGCCCTGCCGGGGCGGGGAAGAGCACCTTGGCCCGCAGGCTGGCGGAAAAGCTGGGCTTTTTATATGTGGACACCGGGGCCATTTACCGCACGGTGGCGCTGAAGGCGCTGTGGGAGAAGGCGGACCCCGCTGATCCGGCCCAGGTGGTCCCTCTGCTGGAGGGGCTGGAGATCCACATGGGCTACGAGGACGGGGTACAGAAGATGTACCTGGAGGGGGAGGACGTGAGCGCGGCCATCCGGCGGCACAAGGTGTCCGGCGCGGCCTCTCAGGTCTCCGCCATCCCGGAGGTGCGCTCCTTCCTGCTGGAATTCCAGCGGAAGCTGGCCCGGGAGAGCAGCGTGGTCATGGACGGCCGGGACATCGGCACGGTGGTGCTGCCCAATGCCGACGCAAAGATATTCCTCACCGCCGCCCCGGAGGCCAGGGCCCGGCGCCGCCTGCTGGAGCTGGAGCAGCGGGGGGAAGCGGCGGACTTTAACACCATTCTTCAAGATATCAAGGCTCGGGACTACCAGGATGAGCACCGCCCCATCGCCCCCCTGAAGCAGGCGGCGGACGCAGTCCTGCTGGACACCACCGACTTAGATTTGGGGCAGAGCATGAGCCGCCTGCTGTCCCTGGTAAAGGAGAAGATCGGCCCGTGAGTGAAGAAGCTGTCAAGTCAGAAAAGAAGCCCAAGGAGACGCCGGAGCAGCGGAAAAAACGGATGGATTGGTTTTTCCACCTGCTGTACCTTGTGGTCTGGCCCTATTTCCGGCTGATTCATCCGGTCCACGCGGTGGGCCGGGAGAACGTACCCGAGGGCCCGGCGGTGATCTGCCCCAACCACACAACCGCCGGCGACCCCTTCTATGTGGTCTTTGCCTTCGGCTACCGGTGGACCATGCGGGCCATGGCCAAGGTGCAGATTATGCGCCTGCCCTTTATCGGCTGGATTTTAGGCAAGGCCGGGGTGTTCGGCGTGGACCGGGATACCACCGACGTAAAGGCGGTGCGCACCGCCATGCGGTTCCTCAAGGAGGGCGACAAGCTGCTCATGTTCCCCGAGGGCACCCGGGTCCACGACGGGGAGGACGTCCAGGCCAAGGTGGGGGCGGCCCTTTTTGCCACCCGGACAGGCGTGCCCCTGCTGCCGGTGTACATACAGCGGAAAAAAAAGCGGTTCCGGCGTAATACCGTTGTGATTGGGAAACCCTATTATCCGGAGTATGAGGGCCGCAAGCCCACCAACGAGGAGCTCCAGGCCATGGCCCAGGACCTGATGGAACGGGTGAGGGCCCTGGGGGAGGGCGTGGAATGAGGCAAATTGTGCTGGCCGAGTCGGCCGGCTTCTGCTACGGCGTGCGCCGGGCGGTAGAGCTGGCGGAGGAGAAGGCCGCCCGGAATACGCCCTGCGTCATGCTGGGTCCCATCATCCACAACCGGGACGTGGTGGAGCGGCTGGCTGCCCAGGGCCTGAGGGCGGTGGACAGTCCGGAGCAGGTTCCGGAGGGCTGCGGGGTGATTATCCGCTCCCACGGGGAGAGCCGGGCGGTCCACGAGGATTTTGCCCGGAGGGGGATCGAGATTTTCGACGCCACCTGTCCCAACGTCACCCACATCCACAAAATCGTCTCTCAGGCAGAGGAGCGGGGCCGTCAGCCCGTCATTGTGGGCACGATCGACCACCCTGAGGTGCTGGCCATCGCCGGGTGGTGCAGGTCTCCTTTGATACTTTCTGGGGCGAAAGACCTGGAAAAATGGCTGAATGAGGACGAAAAACGCATAAATTTGCCCCTTAGCTTTGTTTCTCAAACCACCTCAACTAAGAAAATTTGGGAAGATTGCGTGAAAAAAGCAAAAAAACTATGTACAAACGCAGAATTTTTTGATACAATATGCGGAGCGACGTCCAAACGCCAGGAGGAGGCCCGCCAGCTGGCCGCGCGATGCGGCCTGATGGTGGTAGTGGGCGACAGGCAGAGCTCCAACACCAAACGGCTGGCGGAAATCTGCCGGGAGCAATGTTCCGATGTGCTGCTTATCGAGCGGGCGGAGGACATCGACCCCAGCCAGCTGCTTCAAGCGGATATGGTCGGCATCACGGCGGGCGCATCGACGCCTGCGTGGATAATAAAGGAGGTCATTGACAAAATGAGCGAAGAAATTATGGAGATCGAAAAATCCTTTGCGGAGCTGCTGGAGGAGTCGATCAAAACTTTAAATAATGGAGATAAGGTTACCGGCACCGTTGTAGCCATCACCCCCACCGAGGTCCAGGTGGAGCTGGGGATTAAGTACCCCGGCTATATCGCCCTCACTGAGCTGAGCGACGACCCCACCGTTAAGCCCGAGGATATCGTGAAGGTGGGCGACGAGATCGAGTCCATTGTGGTCCAGGTCAGTGACCGGGACTGCCTGGTCAAGCTGTCCAAGCGCCGCCTGGACATCAACAAGGGCTGGGAGGAGATCGAGGCCGCCCGGGAGAACGAGACCGTGGTAGAGGGCTTCGTCACCGAGGACAACAAGGGCGGCGTGGTGGTTTCCGTCAAGGGCGTGCGGGTGTTCGTCCCCGCCTCCCAGACCGGTCTGCCCCGCGAGACGCCTATGAGCGAGCTGCTCAAGCAGAAGGTCCGCCTGGTCATCACCGAGGTCAACCGTGCCCGCCGCCGGGTTGTCGGTTCCATCAGCCGTGTCACCCGCGCCGAGCGGGCCGCCGCGGCGGAGAAGGTATGGGC
Organism: Lawsonibacter sp.; assembly: GCA_022794495.1. Lineage (GTDB taxonomy): Bacteria > Bacillota > Clostridia > Oscillospirales > Oscillospiraceae > Lawsonibacter. Next base: position 3,510 of record JAAWEX010000134.1, read on the forward strand.
CGAGATTGAGGACGGCAAGCGCTACACCGGCACCGTGAAATCTCTGACTTCCTACGGCGCTTTTGTGGACATCGGCGGTGTGGACGGCATGGTCCACATCTCCGAGCTGTCCTGGAGCCGCATCAAGCACCCCTCCGAGGTGGTGAAGGTGGGAGATGCCGTGGATGTGTACGTCATCTCCGCCGACAAGGAGAAGAAGAAGATCTCCCTGGGCATGAAGGACCACAGCCAGGACCCCTGGACCGTGTTCACCACCACCTATCAGGTGGGCGACACCGCCAACGTGCGCATCGTCAAGCTGATGACCTTCGGTGCGTTTGCCGAGGTAGTCCCCGGAGTGGACGGCCTGATTCATATCTCCCAGCTGGCCGATCACCGGGTGGAGAAGCCCGGCGACGTGGTGGCCGAGGGCGACAAGGTGGATGTGAAGATCACCGATGTGGACATGGAGAACAAGAAGATTTCCCTGTCTATCCGCGCCCTGCTGGAGCCCTCCTACGAGGAGGAGGCCCCCGCTGAGGAGTAATTTCGACAAAATAAGCCCGGCCGCTGTGCGGCCGGGCCTGTTTTTTCCCCTGGAGACCGGAAAATATGGGAATTGTACTTAAAAATTTTGGAAATTTTTTGTTTTTCTCTTGCAAAAATAGGATAAAATTGTTATAATACAGATAGTTTAAACGGATAGAAATGGAAAAGGCCGAACGTCGGATGAGAGAAAGTGAGGTAAAAGTGTACCAGATCGGGGATAAGGTGGTTCACCCCATGTATGGGGCGGGCGTGGTAGACAGCATCGTTCAGAAGACGGTGGACAACATTGTGCGGGATTATTACATCCTGCAGCTGCCCAACCGTTCTATGGTGGTGATGGTCCCCACGGAGAACTGCGAGGAGATCGGCGTGCGTCCGGTGGTGGATCAGGAGCAGGCTGACCAGGTTTTGGCGGCCATCCCCAATATCCAGGTGGAGATGACGGCCAACTGGAACCACAGGTATCGGGAGAACATGGAACGGATGAAGAGCGGCGACCTGATCGAGGTGGCCCGGGTGATTAAGGGCCTGACGATACGGGATCAAAAGCGGGGACTGTCTACCGGAGAGAGAAAGATGCTCCACTCCGCAAAGCAGATTCTCCTGTCGGAGCTGGTACTGTCCAAGAGCGTCAGCTACGAGTCGGCGGAGGAGGAGCTGAACACCGCGCTGGCATGAACATGATTGAAGAATCAGGGCGGCTTTTTTGTTCCGAAGGGGAATGAAAAGGCCGCCATATTTTGTATACTGAGAAAGGATGAGAAAAGCATGAGCGGGATGTACCACTGTCCGAAATGCGGCCAGGAGCTGCGCTACAAGGGGCTGTGCTGGAGCTGCAAGGCGGAGCAGGAGCGCCGGGAGGTAATGGCCTGGACGCCGGAACAGATTCAGGAGAAGCTGAA
>JAAWEX010000135.1 GCA_022794495.1 Lawsonibacter sp.
CACCTTGCTGCTCTCCCGGGCCTGGGAGAACCAGGCGGCCAAAATTGCGGCCTCGTTGAGGCTCTGCAGGTCGGGCTGGCCGCCCTCGGTCCACAGGATGACATGGGAGCCGTGGATCTTCTGGGTGTGAAACCAGATATCTCCCTTGCCGGCCAGCTTGCAGGTGAGCAGGTCGTTCTGGCTGTTGTTCTTGCCCACCGAGATGCGCAGGCCGGAGGTAGACATAAATTCCATAGGCTTGGACGCCACCCGTTTGCTCCGGTCCTTGGCTTTGCCGGGGCGGCGGAGATAGCCGGTGTCGGCCAGCTCCTGGCGAATCTCGGCCAGGTCCCGCTCCCCCTCGGCCAGGGAGATATTTTCCAGCACACTGTTGAGATAGTCCAGCTCCTGCCGGCCCTTCTCCAGCTGGATGGTGAGCATCTCCTCCGCCTTTTTGGCCCGGTTGTAATCCTTGTAATATTTGGCGGCGTTCTGCTGGGGGGTGAGGAGGGGGTCCAGCTTGATCTCCACCTCCTTCCCCTGGGGGTCGTAAAAGTCCGCCGCCCGCAGGCGGGCCATGCCCTTGGACATCTGGTAAAAATTGCTGGTGAGGATATCCCCCAGCTGGCGCAGCCGGTCCCGGTCTCGGGTGGCGGCCAGCTCCTTCTCCTGATTGGCGATTTTGCGCTTGACCCGGTCCCGGGCGTTGGTGACCGATTTAATCAGGTCCTGCCCCCGCTGCTTGATCCGGTCCTGACGCTCCCGCTGCTCGAAGAAGGCGTCCAGCAGGGGGGAGAAGGCGGGCCAGCGCTCCACCTGGGCGGCCCCCTCGTACTGGCCTATGGGCAGGAAGGTGAAGTCCCGAGGCCGGCCCTCCATGAGCACCAATATTGGTGTATAGTGGTTTTCCTTTACAACGGCTTGGAGCTCCTCCAGGCGGTCCAGCAGCGCCCTCCGGCCCTCAGCGCCCAGCATGTTGAGCCGCACGTCGGCGGCCCCGCCGGCCCGGTGAGCCAGCTCCCGGCAGATTAAGGGGGACAGTCCGCCAAAGGTATCCAGAAGCCATCGGTCCGCCTGGGCCTCCTCAGGGGCGGTGGACAGGAGCGCCTCTAGCTGCCCTCGATCCGCTGTAAGGGGGTTTTCCTTGTCAATGCTGGGGGGCAGGCGGTAGAACATTCCCGGCTGGAGGACCCGGCCGGCGGTGACGTCCCCCCCGGCGTGGCGGATGCAGTCCAGGATGCGGCCGTCGCCGTCCAGCAGGACCAGATTGGTCTTGTGGCTGATGGCCTCTAGAATCAGCCTGCGCTCCACCCGATCCCCCAGCTCGTTCAGCGCCTCGAAGCGCAGGGCAGCCACCCGCTCCAGGGGAGTCTGGACAATCTCCAGCAGCCGGGCTCCGGACAGATGCTTGCGCAGCAGCATACAGAACATGGGGGGCTTCTCCGGGTTCTCCAGGGGCAGGGTGGTCAGGTGGAGCCGGGGGGAGGCCGGATTGGCCGACAGCAGCAGGCGCACATTGCCCGTGTTCTGGGTCCGCAGGGCCAGGACCGCCTCGTCCCGGCCGGGCTGGTAAATTTTGTCCACCCGGGCCCCGGCCAGGCTGGTATTCAGTTCGTGGATGACGCCCGACAGGCACAGCGCGTCTAAGGGCATAGAAATCACCTCTTGGGATCGTTGGTAGGGGCGGACATTGTCCGCCCGCTTTTACGGACCTGGCTGTTTGACTGCGGGCGCACACTGTGCGCCCCTACAGAGGCATCCGCATTAAAATTAGCTTAACAGCTTTATATCCAGCCTCTGTTTTAATCATATCTGCTGCACACTGGTTGTCGAGAGCTGGAACCTTTCTATAAATCCATTTGGAAGATTGAGCGCCAAGGACCCCCTTGATAACTTTCGCAAGCTCAGCTGGGATGCCAGGCAGCTCGTTTTCCTCGACAGAAATGCCATCAAAATGCTGAGAAAAATTACAGTACTCCGACTCTAGGGAGTCAAATATCGTCGCTAATTCCTTGATTTTATGGCGTTCCACATTAGTCCTCCATCATGATTGCAAATAGCTCGTTCAGCCGCTGGGTCCTCCCCTGGAGATACAGCCAGCCGAAAAGGGCCTCCAGACCGGTGGCGGTCTGGTACTGGGCCCGGCTGGCGGCCTTGGGGACGGAGTGGGGGGCGGTGTTCCGGCCCCGGCGGAAGACATCGGCCTCCTCGTCAGAGAGGAGGGGCTGAAGCCTTTCAAACCGCTCCGCCTGGGCGGGGGCGGCCACATACTTCACCGTAGCCCGGTGCAGGTCCTTGGCCTTGGCCTTGCCGTGGAGCACCAGCCAGGAGCGGACCATCACCTCGTAGACCCCGTCGCCCAGATGGGCCAGCCCCAGGGTGGACAGGGACAACAGGGCGCCGCGGTCCATATTGAGATGAAAGTAGTCGGTCATGGCAGAAAGCCCCCTTTGGAAATTGGGATGATTCTACCACATTTTTTGGGAGATAGCAAGTAGGGGACGTGAACAGCGCCCGCCACCTACTTGCATTTTTCACCAAAACATGGTACGCTGAGACGGGAAAAACCGGGGGAGGAGGGGAGAGGAAATGCGCATACTGGCCACCTTTGCCTTCTCCTTTGCCGCCGCTGTTTTCGGGGCGGTCTATGGAGAGCTGGATACGCTTCTGCTCCCTCTGGGCGGCGCACTGGCTCTGGCCGCCGCCGTGGGGCTTATGATGAGGCGGAAAAGCCGCAGGAGGACCCGTACCCTGCTGATTTTGTCCGGTCTGGCCTGCGGCTTTCTGTGGACGGCCCTCTATATGGCGGTGTTCTTCCAGCCGGCCAGAGACCTGGACGACCGCACCGTACGCCTGTCCGCCACAGTGGCCGACTGGCCCCAGGAGGGGAACTACGGCGGCTATACGGTGGTGGTCCGGGCGGAGACGGAGGGCTGGGCGGAGGTCTCCGCCATCCTCTATGTGGACGAGCAGGGGGCCGGTCTGCGCCCCGGCGACCGGATTGAGACCGTCGCCCACTGCACCCTGGGGGACCGCACCTTCTCCGGGGAAACGATCACCTACTACACCGCCAAGGGCATTTTCCTCCGGGCCCAGGCCTACGGCCGGCTGGAGGTGGAGCGCCCGGAGCATATCCATCCGCAATATTTTGCCGCCTGGGCCTCTAAAGCGCTGAAAACCGGCATCGACGCCGCCTTTCCCGAGGACGTCTCCGGCTTTGTCCGGGCCCTGGTAACGGGCAACCGGGACAACCTTACCGACGAGTTCACCACCTCTCTGGAGCGGGCGGGGCTGAGCCACACGGTGGCGGTGTCCGGGATGCATCTGGCCTTTCTGGCCAGCCTGCTCACTACCCTGCTGGGGAGGGGCAGGCGGACCACTGCCGTATTTACCATCCTATGGGTGGCGTTGTTCTGCGGCATCGCGGGCAATACCCCCTCAGTGCTCCGGGCAGCGGTGATGATCCTCATGCTCCAGATGGCCCCTCTGCTGGACCGGGAGCGGGACGGCCCCACCTCTCTGGCCCTGGCGCTGCTCCTCCTGCTGTGGGTGAACCCCTTCTCTGCCGCCCACATCGGCCTGCAGCTGTCCTTTACAGCGGTGGCAGGGATTCTGCTGGTGTCCGATCGGGTTCATGCGTGGCTGCTGGAGCGGTTCAAAATGGACGCCCTCCATAAGCCCAAAAATGGGTGGGAGAAGCTGCTGCGTGCGGGACCTTATTTTGTCATTTCCAGCCTCTCCGCTACCTTGGGGGCTTCGGTGCTCACCGTCCCCCTGGTGGCCTTCCATTTTCAGATCATCTCACTGATCGCGCCCCTGTCCAACCTGCTCACCCTGTGGGCCATCGGCTTTCTCTTTCTGGGAGGCCTGGGCGTGGGAACGCTGGCTGTCGTGCTGCCTGGCCCGGCGGCTGTACTGGCAGTCCCCTTTACAGCTTTGGCCCGCTACCTCCAATGGGTCGTCGGGCTGCTCTCCAGGCCGGCCCTGGCCGCCCTGCCCCTGGAGTCGATATACTACCGGGCCTGGCTGGTGCTGGCTTACGCACTGCTGTTGGTCTCGGTGCGCATGAAGGGCCGGAGGCCTGTCTGGGCGCCCCTGGCCGCCGGGACGTCGGCGCTGGTGCTGGCGGTGATCTTCACCCGGGCCTCCTTTTATATGGGAGACCTGGCGGTGACAGTGCTGGACGTGGGCCAGGGCCAGAGCGTGCTGGTACGGACGGGGGACTTTTTCACCCTGGCGGACTGCGGCGGGGACTGCCGGGATGACCCCGGCGACGTAGCGGCCGACTATTTGCAGTCTCTGGGCCGGGACAGCATTGATCTGCTGGTGGTGTCCCACTACCACGCCGACCACGCCAACGGCATCCCGCAGCTGCTCAACCGCATCCGCGTGGGGGAGATCGCCCTGCCCGACGTGGAGGAGGACAGCCCCCTCCGGGCGGAGATCATCTCCATTGCCCGGGAAAAGGGCATCCAGCTGCGCTTTGTGCGGGAGGAGAAGTACCAATACAGCTGCGGGGATGTCAAGCGGAATGGGGAAATCACGATTTTTCCGCCTATGACTCAGGCGGGAACGGCCAACGAGCTGGGCCTTACGCTCTTGGCCGCCGCCGGAAGCGCCAATGTTCTTATCACCGGTGACATGGAGCGGGAGGGGGAGCTGAGGCTGGTGGAGACCGCCGGCCTGCCCGAGGTGGCGGTGCTGGTAGCCGGCCACCACGGCTCCGATACCTCCAACACCTTGGAGCTGCTGGAGGCGGTCAAGCCCAGCCTGGCCCTCATCTCTGTGGGACAGAATAACAAATACGGCCACCCAGGCTGGGACACCCTGGTCCGGCTGGAGGAAATCGGGGCCGATATCTACCGCACCGACCTGTATGGGACCATAGAGATACAGCTGAACGAATCATAAAAAACGTTGGGAGGGACCGCATGAATCCGAAATTAAAGGG
>JAAWEX010000136.1 GCA_022794495.1 Lawsonibacter sp.
CTCGGCGGCGTCGTGGGCGGCTCCCGTGCCACCATCGACTCCGGCTGGCTGTCCGCCGACCACCAGGTGGGCCAGACCGGCAAGACCGTCCACCCCAAGATTTACGTCGCTCTGGGCATCTCCGGCGCCATCCAGCACAAGGCCGGTATGCAGGACTCCGAGTGCATCATCGCCGTCAACAAGAACGACACCGCCCCCATCTTCGAAATCGCCGACTACGGCATCTGCGGCGACCTGTTCAAGGTCACCCCGCTGCTCATCGAGGCCATCAAGGCCGCCAAGGCTGCAAAGTAATTTTTCCGCAATTAAAGAGCGTCTGTCCCTTTTGGGACAGACGCTCTTTTTTTCACCTCTGTCCGTCCACCTCCATACAATGGAGTAGAAACCCGCCGCCCCTCTACTGGCGGTGCTGGAGGTATTTCTATGAAACACGAATTGAACATCTGGGTGGTGGGCGGCGACCTTCGCCAGGCCAAGCTGGCACAGCTTCTGGCCGAGGACGGCCATACTGTGCATACCTACGCCCTGGGCGAGCCCCAGGACCCCATCCCCGGCCTCACACCAGAGGTCACAATGCGCCGGGCGGAAAAGGCGGACTGCGTTATCCTCCCCCTCACCGTCACCGCGGGAAACGGCCTGCTTAACACCCCTCTGTCCCTGCTGGAGCACCCCCTTGCCCCCATTTTAGATCAGCTATCCCCCCATCAATTCCTCTGCGGCGGGCGGATCGACCAGGCGGTCTACACTATGGCCAAGGAGCGGGGGCTGGATATTCACGACTACTTTGCCAGGGAGGAGCTGGCGGTGGCCAACGCCGTTCCCACAGCGGAGGGGGCGCTCCAGCTCGCAATGGAACACCTGCCCATCACCATCCACAGCGCCAAGGTGCTGGTCATCGGCTTTGGCCGTGTAGGACGGCTCACCGCCCAGCGCTTCCAGGCCCTGGGTGCCAAGGTAAGCGTAGCCGCCCGGAAGTACGACCAGCTCGCCTGGGCCCAAGCCATGGGCTTCGGCGGGGAGCATCTGGCCCATTTAAAGGGCTGGCTGTGCGGCTACGACCTGATTGTCAACACCGTCCCTGCCCAGGTGCTGGGCCGGGAGGAGCTGGAGGACGTCAAGCCCGACTGCCTCATCCTGGACCTGGCCTCCAAGCCGGGCGGGGTGGACCTGGGAGCTGCGGGCGAGCTGAAGCTCACCGTCATCTGGGCGCTGGCCCTCCCCGGCAAGGTGGCCCCGGTGACGGCGGGAGCCGCCATCAAGGATACCATCTACAACATGCTGCGGGAGGCCGGGCTTTAACCGCTCTTTCTTTTTGAGAAGGAAGGAATTCAAAATATGAGGAAAAGCTTGGTTTTCCACCACTAATATTGGAAAGGAATGCTCTTTTTGGAAGACAAGACTGTTGGATTCGCCGTATGCGGATCCTTTTGCACCCACGCCAAGGCCATGGAGGCGCTGGAGCAGGTAAAAGCCCGGTTTGCCCGGGTGGTGCCCATTGTCTCCGAGGCGGCGGCCGACACCGACACCCGCTTCGGCACAGCCCACGACCTGATGCGGGAGATGGAGCGCATCTGCGACCGCCGCGTCATCTCGGATATCAAGGCCGCGGAGCCCATCGGGCCCCAGAAGCTGCTGGACCTGCTCATCATCGCCCCCTGCACGGGCAACACCCTGGGCAAGCTGGCCGCCGGAATCACCGACACCAGCGTCACCATGGCGGCCAAAGCCCACCTGCGCAACGGCCGGCCGCTCCTTCTCGCCCTCTCCACCAACGATGGCCTGGCCGCCTCCGCCGCCAGCATCGGCGCTCTATTGCCCCGGAAATACATCTACTTCGTTCCCTTCGGGCAGGACGACTTTGAGAAAAAGCCCACCTCTCTGGTGGCCGACTTCTCCCAGGTGGCCGACGCCGCCGCCGCCGCTCTGGAGGGCCGGCAGGTCCAGCCCATTTTATTGAAGGCGTAAAACTGCATTTTACTCAAAAAAAGCAGGCCATTAAGACGGCCTGCTTTTCCTGTCACTGCATCCTCTTCTTGTGGAGCGCATTAAGTGAAAGTTCTCCAGCCAATTTGAACAAAGCATCCGCAACAACCTGTTCTACCGAAAGCCCACCTGCGCGCTCTCCCACTTTTTGATAAAACTGATACACAGTATCTTCCAAATTGATCGTAATTTTTTTCATTTTACTCACCTCTGCATAGCAGTATATCATATTTTCATAAATTACGCAAGCGCGTATACGCCACTGCGATTGTACGAATAGTATATATTCGAGGTGGTCAATTTGTCCGTTAAAGACGCTGTTGTAAATCGTTTTTTGGATTTGTGTGAAGTGCGCAGACTCAAAGCAAATGAGCTTGCCACATTATCCGGCGTTACACCATCAACTGTCTATAGTATGCTGGATAACAGGCGGCGGGATGTGTCGATCATCACCATCAAAAAACTTTGCGATGGGTTGGATATCACTTTGGGAGAGTTTTTCTCCGCACCGATTTTTGACAGTCTGGAGCAGGAAATCAAATAAGATTTTTTTACAAAAATACCCCGTCTGCTTTTATGGCAGATGGGGTATTTTCATCATTTTCTCTTTACTTCCCGCAGAAGTCCCTGGCGACCTCCACGATATGCTCCGCCGACAGGCCGAACTGCTTGAGCAGGGCGGCGGCGGGGCCGGAGTGGCCGAACTCGTCGTTGACGCCGACGCGGCGCACGGGGGTGGGGCACTTCTCGCTGAGCAGGGAGCACACCGCCTCGCCCAAACCGCCGATGACCGAGTGCTCCTCGCAGGTAATCACCTTGCCGCACTCCTTCGCGGCCTTCAGCACCAGCTCCTCGTCCAGGGGCTTGATGGTACACAGGTTAATAATCCGGGCGGAGATGCCGGCCTCCTTCAGGGCCTTGCCCGCTTCGATTGCCTCGTTGACCAGCAGGCCGTTGGCAATGATGGCCACGTCGCCCCCCTCCTGGAGGACCTCGCCCTTGCCGATCTCGAATTTAAAGCTGGCCTCGTCGTGGAACACGGGCACGGCCAGCCGGCCGAAGCGGAGGTAGACCGGCCCCTCATACTCATAGGCGGCCTTGACGGCGGCCTTGGCCTCCACGTCGTCGGCGGGGGACATGACCACCATGCCGGGGATGGAGCGCATCAGGGCAAAGTCCTCGCAGCACTGGTGGGAGGCCCCGTCCTCGCCCACGGAGATGCCGCCGTGGGTAGCGCCGATCTTCACATTGAGGTGGGGGTAGCCGATGGAGTTGCGCACCTGCTCAAAGGCCCGGCCAGCGGCGAACATGGCGAAGCTGGAGGCGAAGGGCACCAGCCCCATAGCGGCGGCCCCGGCGGCCACAGCAATCATGTTTCCCTCCGCAATGCCGCAGTTAAAGTGGCGGTCGGGGAAGGCCTTTTTAAAGGTGCCCGTCTTGGTGGCCCCGGCCAGGTCGGCGTCGAAGACGATCAGGTCGTCGTGCTCCGCGCCCAGGGCGGCCAGCGCGTTTCCGTAGCTGTCGCGGGTCGCGATCTTTTTCACATCCGCCATCTTACATCGCCTCCACTTCTGCCAGCTGAGCCTTCAGCTCATTCATGGCGGTCTCGTATTCCTCGTCGTTGGGGGCCTTGCCGTGCCAGCCGGCCTGGCCCTCCATAAAGCTGACCCCCTTGCCCTTGGTGGTCTTCATCACGATGGCGGTGGGGACACCCTTGGTGGCCTTGGCCTTCTCAAAGGCTGCCTCAATCTGGTCAAAGTCGTGGCCGTCAATCTCCACCACCTCAAACCCGAAGGCCCGCAGCTTCTCGGGGATGGGGTAGGGGCTCATAACCTGCTCCACCGGGCCGTCGATCTGCAAGCCGTTGTTGTCCACGATGGCGCAGAAGTTATCCAGCTTGTAGTGGTGGGCGAACATCATGGCCTCCCACACCTGGCCCTCCTGAATCTCGCCGTCGCCCAGCAGGGCATAGACCCGGCAGCTCCTGCCCATTTTCCGGGCGGCCAGAGCCATCCCGGCGGCGCAGGAGACGCCCTGCCCCAGGGAGCCGGTGGACATGTCGATGCCGGGCACGGTGTTCATATTGGGGTGGCCCTGGAGGTAGCTGTCGATATGCCGCAGGGTGGGCAGGTCCTCCACGGGGAAAAAGCCCCGCAGGGCCAGGGCGGCGTACAGTCCGGGGGCGGTGTGGCCCTTGGACAGGACAAAGCGGTCCCGCTCCTCCCACCTGGGGTTCTTGGGGTCGATGTTCAGCTCCTTAAAATAGAGGTAGGTAAACAGGTCGGAGGCGGACAGGCTCCCGCCGGGATGGCCGGCCTTAGCTCCATGGGTCCCCTCGATGACGCCCATGCGCACCTTACAGGCCGTGGCCATCAGCTGCTTTTTTTCACTGGCTGTCATAGTATTCTCCTTTGCGGTCAAATTTTCGCCGGGGTAGTTTTAAACTGTTCTTATTATAAAACAGTCCAGTGGAAATTACAAGAAAAATCCTGGTCCCGCGTACGAAAATTAAGGACAGCGGGCCGGTTTCCCGGCCCGCCGCGCTTTATTTCTCCGCCTCAGATTTATCGGTTGTGGTTACATGCGTGCTGATCACAACCTCTGCGTCTGCAATACCTTCTGAAACATCCACAGAGCTGTCCTTAAAAATGTCGCCGTTGAAGAATATACCGCCAAGGGCATCGTCCACGGTCTCGCTGGTGACGGTCTCGCTGCCAAACCTGTGATAGCTGCCGTCCGCCTTCACAATGCCCACTTCCTTCACCAGGGTCCACTTTTCAATGGTGCCGTCCACAGTGATGGTGATTCTGGTGTCCTCGGTAAAGTCCTCAAAGACATAGTGCTGGTCCTGGGCCAGGGCGTCGGTGATGTCGGCCACATCCTCGCCGTTGACCACCAG
>JAAWEX010000137.1 GCA_022794495.1 Lawsonibacter sp.
CAAGGACCTGTTCGACGCCCTGCAAAAGCTCCCCCTCTCCTACTTCGACCAGCACCCCCACGGCGAACTCATGAGCCGGTTCACCAACGACGCGGACAACGTGCAGATGGCCCTTCAGCAGAGCATGGTCTCCCTGTTCTCCAGCTGTCTGATGTTTGCGGGGCTGGTGGTGCTGATGCTGGTCATCAACTGGAAGCTGTTCCTTGCCACCGCCCTGGTGCTGGCCCTTACCATGTTCTTCTTCAAGCAGCTGGGGAGCCGCAGCCGGAAGTTTTATCAGAAGCAGCAGGCCGCCCTGGGGGCGGTCAACGGGGAAATCCAGGAGACCATCGAGGGACTGAAGGTGGTAAAGGCCTTCACCCACGAGGCGCAGGCCAAGGCCAAGTTCAAGGAGCTGAACGATGCCTACCGCAATGCCGCCCAGCGGGCCAACTTCTACTCCACCATGATTATGCCGGTGGCGGGCAATCTGATGAACATCAGCTACGCCCTCACCGCCGCCTTCGGCGGACTGCTCTCTGTCCTCCAGGGCTTTGATCTGGGAGGCCTGGCCATCTATCTCAACTACTCCCGGCAGGTAGGCCAGCCCCTGAACCAGATCTCCCAGCAGATGACCACCCTCCTGTCCGCCATGGCGGGGGCGGAGCGCATCTTCGAGGTGATGGACACCGCCGTTGAGGTCAACCAGGGCTCGGTTACTCTGGTCCCCGCCGAGAAGGATGCCAACGGCACCCTATCCCTCTTCACCGGAGAGGGCCGTCCCCGCACCTGGGCCTGGAAGGTCCCCAGGGGCAACGGCATGGAGCTGGTCCCTGTCTTTGTGGGCGAGAACGAGGTCCTTACCGAGATCACCGACCCGGAGGCCGTCCCAGATCCGGCTATGCTGGCCTGTCACAGCTGGGCCTGGAAGTACCCCGGCCCCGACGGGACGGTGGGCCTCCATCTCATCCGGGGCACGGTGCGCAATGTCCCCGGCGAGGACTACTGTCTCACCGAGCTGCGGGGGGCGGTGCGGTTCAGCCATGTGGATTTCTCCTACGTCCCCGGCAAGCGGATTTTGAAGGACGTGTCGGTCTACGCCGACCCCGGCCAGAAGATCGCCTTTGTGGGCTCCACCGGAGCGGGTAAAACCACCATTACCAACCTGATTAACCGATTTTACGAGATCGAGGGCGGGCTTATCACCTACGACGGCATTGACGTGAAGGCCATACGCAAGGACGACCTGCGCCGCTCCCTGGGAGCCGTGCTCCAGGACACCCACCTGTTTACCGGCACCATCATGGACAACATCCGCTACGGCCGGCTGGACGCCACCGATGAGGAGTGTATCGCCGCCGCCAAGAGCGCCAACGCCCACTCCTTCATCCGCCGCCTGCCCGAGGGCTACCAGACCATGGTCACCGGCGACGGGGCCAACCTGTCCCAGGGTCAGCGGCAGCTGCTGGCTATCGCCCGGGCCGCCGTGGCCGACCCGCCGGTGATGATTCTGGACGAGGCCACCTCTTCCATCGACACCCGCACCGAGGCCCTCATCCAGCGGGGCATGGACGCCCTTATGGAAGACCGGACAGTGTTTGTGATCGCCCACCGCCTGTCCACCGTGCGCAACTCCAACTGCATTGTGGTCATTGAACACGGCGAAATTGAGGAAAAAGGCAGTCACGAGCACCTTCTGGAAGAGAAGGGCCGGTACTACCGGCTGTACACCGGACAGTTCCAGCTGTCCTGAACGCAGCAGAGCCCCGCCAACCGGCGGGGCCCTTCCCCTATTCCTCCTGAGCTAAGCTGCGCCAAATCAAACACCCTAGATACACAAAGCTCTGTATAATCCAAAACATTGGAGCGATGATTGCCCCATTAAATTCAGGGCCGAAAGAAATAAAGCCTCCGCTGTTCAAAAAGTAGTAGCCGTGATTCAGACCGCAGATGTGATAGATCAGGATATAGAGTCCATAATACAGCGGCAGATTGACCAGCGTATGCCGCCACTTGACCTTCTTCCAGAATAGCAGGGGCAGGCCGATGATAAACACAAAAAAGATGATCTGACTGGCCTGCTTTGGCAGATTTTTCTTCCACCAGATAGGGTAGCTCGCCTGGGCATTGAAGATTCCATCTGCCACATAGAGACAGAAGAACATGGTAAGCGCCCCCATCAGCGCCGCCCACAAAAAGGGTCTAAGGCGTTCCAGTTTCATAAGAGGTTCCTTCTTCCCAGCCGCCCTCCCAAAAAGAGAGCCAAGGCCAACAGAGCACAGTATATCCCTTGCAATATATGTTCCAGCGTATCAAAGGAGAGGAATCCGCCCCCTTTGGGGTACAGCTTTAAATACGGCCCTACTCCTGCCGCCAACAGCAGAGCGTAAATCAGTAGCAAAATACTGCCGCCCCGCACCAGCCATATTCCCAGGGCATCCCGCCCGGCCCGGGCTGTGAGCCGCCGGGCCAGAAAGCCCAGCAGGAACAAAACGGAAATCAGGCCAAAGATCAGGTATTTCATCACCGTGTCGCACATTCTTGACACCTGGTAGTGTGTCCAGCCGTCGTTGTACTCGCCGGAAATGTCCTTCACAAGCCCCAGCAGCTCCATGGGCCAATACCACTTGATCTCCACGCTCAGTCACCTCCATATTCATTACCCAACCTCCAGCGGCGTCTGCATAGCTGTCACCAAAGGGCACTGAAAAACAGCCGCTTCAGCATACCTGCCACACCCTTTTCCTAATACATCGGGATAAAAAACAGCCAGGGGGCGGTAATCACCGCCATAGACAGGGCAATTTTACGCTTCTCCCCCTCGCTGAGCAGAACGCAGTTTTTCATAGCCCGTTTGTCAAAGCGATAGATACAATACCCGGCCAGAGCCACCGCCGCCAGCGTCCAGAGGAAGGCCGCGGGGTGACCGAAGGGGTTGTGCATGGCATAGGACAGGGAGTCATACCACCAGGAGTGAGCCTCTGCGTTTGATACGATAGAAAGCGCCAGCATCATCCACAGCACTCCCACAAAATCCGCCAGAAAGCCCAGCAGCCAGAATTTCCACCACAGCTGTCTGACCACCGCCCACTTGCTTCGGCATTTCAGAACAAACAGCGCTCCGGTGAGCACCAGGCAGTCGATGAGCAGATTCCCCGGCAGCAGGACCAGCCACACCTGAGGGAAGATCCACAGCAGCCAGATGGGGAACAGAACATTGTACAGGCGCACTTCCTTTTTCATACCGCACCCCTCCCCTTTTTGGGTATTGCCCGGCGGTATGCCCAGCCCATCAAATTGCCCGCCAGAGCGGGGACAGCCACCATAAAGCAGTGGAACAGGGCAGTATAGTTATACACCAGGTAGACCATGGGCAGATAGCACACAAAGCAGGCTGTGGGGTACAGGATACACACCCCCTGCCGCTTGCCCAGAGACAGCCCGACACAGAAGCCCGCCGCAGGAAGGATCAGGTAAGGCAGGAGCAGTCCGGACAACACCGGAACATCTGCCACCGCCACATGGTCGATCCAGTTCAGCACCAGCGGCAGCACATCGCACAGCAGCAGGATAAAGGGCAGATAGGGGGCCGTCTCCTGCCATTTCAGCGGCGAGGGGCCAGGGGCCAGCCCCAGCATGGTCCGCAGCTGCATCACCTCCATATACCAGCCGATCCACCGCCCCAGCCATATGACGGCGTAGAGCAGGGCCATCATCCCGATCCATAGGACAAACGCCGGGCCCTGGCGCAGGCCGAAGCACAGATACAGGATGGCGGATACCTCCGCCACCGTGACTGCAAAGTGGGCGGCGGAGTGGAGCACCAGCGCTCTGCCGTCGTCGGCAAAGGGCAGGGTCGCCAGGGCGGCGGTGCCCCCCAGCAGGGCAAACAGCACCCCCGCCGCAGCCACAGCACCGGGCAGGCCGAGCGCCTCAATCATGACCTGACACCCAGGTGGAGAAGAGACGCCGCCCTCAAACAGGGGCTGGTAAAACAGGGCTGTTGCAATCAGGCCTAAAACGGCCCCCGCTGAGATGCGTACCACCCAGGGCTCTTTAAGGTTCTTCATGGCGTCTCCTCCTCCCCAAATTCAGGGCCTCTTTGATCTTCTTCACATACCGCCGGGACACATAGGCCCGCACCGCCCCGTCCAGGGTCATACAGATGGTGCCGGACAGGGACAGGTCCACCGCCGTCACCCGGTCCAGATTAATGATCTCACTGTTGGAGATGCGAACAAACCGGGTTGGATCCAGCCGCTCCTCCAGCTCGTAGAGCCGCAAGGGAACCACGCAGGTCTCCTCCGCCGTTTGTCCGGATACACCCTTGCCGTCAGCGTAGAAACGGAGGAACTCCCCCTGGGGCAGGAGCAGCTTCTCTTCCCCGCGGCCCACTGGAATAGGCCCCATGGGCAGAGCCGACAGGCTTTCCGCCAGACGGCGCAGCTCCTCGCTCTCCTCGCTGGCCAAAATTACCACTTTGGGTTCTCGCCGGCCAGGCTCGATCCTGATTTCCACCTCCATGGGGCCGCCCCCTTTCTCGCCTTCAGTATAGCCTTTCGCTGCCGCCCTGTCTACTGTTTTAGGACAGGCGGTCATTTTTTGCGGATAAGTGGTCGTTTTTCCGTTGACAGATGAGCAGAGTTAGGCTAAAATAGCAAAGGTATCAATAAGCCCGCGTAGCTCAGCTGGATAGAGCGACCGCCTCCTAAGCACACATAGGTTCACCCGCTTTTTCCCTCTGATGTGGATTGCTCCGGTTCAAGTCATTTCGCACAAGTCAATACGCCCCGATAGCTCAGATGGATAGAGCGACCGCCTCCTAAGCGGTAGGCCGCTGGTTCGAATCCAGTTCGGGGTGCCAGATAGAGCGTCAATTT
>JAAWEX010000138.1 GCA_022794495.1 Lawsonibacter sp.
GGTTCTCCCAGTCGCCGATGACGCCCATGCGCTTGAAGCCCTCCCGCTGCACGTCCACATAGTGCTGGGCGAACTCGTGGCAGGCGGTGCGGAACTCGGCCACGGACATAGCCTTGCGGTTGAGCTTGTTCTGCTTGATGATGGCGGACTCGATGGGCATACCGTGGTTATCCCAGCCGGGAATATAGGGGGTGAGGCAGCCCCGCATGGCGGCGGAGCGGACCATAAAGTCCTTAATGGACTTGTTGAGGGCGTGGCCCATGTGGAGGGCGCCGTTGGAGAAGGGAGGGCCGTCGTGGAGGCTGTAAAGGGGTTTGCCTTCATTCTTTTTCAGCAGCTCGTGGTAGAGGTCCATCTCCTCCCAGCGCTTGAGCATGTCGGGCTCCCGGGCGGGCAGTCCCGCCCGCATGGGGAAGCCGCTCTTGTTCAGGTTAATCGTCTTGTTGTAGTCCATTTTGTATAGCTCCTTTACAGTATTACTTTCTTGCGTTTTTCATAATCTACAACCAGCTTGCGGCAGCTACGGCAGCAGTAGGCCGGGATGGTGCCCCGAAACAAAGAAATGCCGCAGATCGTTTCCCGAGCAAAGCCGTCATCCGGTATCCAGTGCAGCATACGGCCTCCGGTCGTCATACTACCCGTTTCCATCTCTTTTCCGCAGCTTGGACAGTTCATTGCACCATCTCCTTATCATTTGTAGGGGCCGCCGCCCTCGGCGGCCCGCATAAAGACCCGCGTAAAGCGGAAGAGGCGGGGCGGGGCGGATGAGGGCGGGACCTTCAGTCCACCAGCACCACCCGGTCCCGTGCGGGGAAGTAGATGCTCAGCCCCATTTTCCAAAGCTCAAAATAGGCCTGGAAGGGGTTTTCCATTGGCTCGTGCTTTAACAGGGGCCACCGGAGAAAATGGGAGAGCATATAGTCGTTGTTGATATGATAGAGGGCCTCGCCGAGAATATCCAGCTCTGCACAATTTTCATGGCAGTACATGTCTGCAATCCAGTCCCCCATTGCCTCGTAGATATCGTCGCCGGGGTGGAATTTGCCGGCGCAGAACTCCTGGTGCATTTTCATCCGGAAGTCATATCCTTCCTTGCCGGACAGCATCCGAATTTTGACCGCCTCGTCCACCGGAGGCTCCTCCTGAAAGACCTCGGCGTAGACCTTTCGCATTGCCTGGATATGCTTCTGCACCAGTTCCTCCACGCCGGGGCCGCCCTTGTACTTGGTGAAGAAGTACCCAGCGTAAGCTGTCTTACCATCGGGCGTAGTGATGGTTGCGGTATCCTGGGCCGTCTGGTCGATGGCCTTTAAATTCTCCAGCAGTTCCAGCCCCGGCTGGCCGTACAGGGCCAAGATGGGCCGCAGGTGGTCCAGATTGCCGCCCCGCAGCTCCTGAATCAGGAAGGGGGGCACCGCCTCCATCTCCAGGTCGTACTCGTGCTCGTCAAAAATTTCCTTCAGCAGCGGGTCCTGCTGGATCAGTTCCGTCCAGCCCTTAGGCAGATACTTTTGGCATTCTTCTATGGTCATGACAGCACCTCCGACAAATCGTCCACCTGGACCACCACATGCTTGGCGTCGAACCTGGGGCACTGGTCCAGCCTGATTTTTTGGGCGAACTGCTCAAAGGGCACATAACCCAGGGTCTTGCCGGTGAGCTGGCCGTTCTCCTCCCACACCCGGTTAAGGGAAATCCGCCAGTCGGTGACCTCCCCGTCCGTCACATGGAAGTCCTGGAGAAAGACGGCGTACAGCGGCGGCACGAAGGGAGCCGCGGGCAGGATGGAGGGCACCCCCTCGGTGATGGCGTACATCCCCAAAATATCCACGCCGTTGTTGTTGCGGTAAAAGTTGGGCTTGGCGTAGTACCGATCCCCGGTCTGCTTTTCTGTCAGATAGGCCTGGAAAAAGTCCAGATCGCCGCTTTTCAGCCGCTCCACCGCCTCCGGCTCCATATAGATGGGGTATACCGCCCCGGTGAGGACACCCCCGCCGTCCGCCTGCCACCGCTCCGCCATGGCCTTCAGAAATCCCTCGCAGCCCTTCCGCTGGTCCTCCTTCAGCCGGGGGATGTCGCTCAGGCGAAATTCTTCCCCGTCCTGGGTAAAACGGACGGTCTCCCAGACCTGGCAGATGCGCTTTGCCAGTCCGTAAAAGACCTCCAGGTCCCTGGGGGTGCAGGGCAGGGTCTGGCGCAGGGCGGCTTTTCCCTTCTCCCCCGGGACGGCCTGAAGAAAGCAGCCCCGGCCCGGCTGGTCCGGGTCGCACAGCACCCGCCCGTCGCCGGCCGGTCCCGGGTCCAGCGCGCCGGCCTGGTTCCAGTGGCCGGTCCGCAGTCCGTCGGGGGACAGGTCCGCCTCGGTGAGGGGCGTTTTGAACAGCCCTCTCTGTGTGATGACAATGTCGATGGCCATTGCGGAAACTCCTTTCGTCAAAAAAAACGCCCCTGTCTCGGTAAAGAGACAAAGGCGAAAACCTCTGCGGTACCACTCTTCTTGCCGGAACGCGAAGGCCCGGCCGCTCAAGTCTGCCCGGTAACGGGGGCGTCCGGAGGAGCTTACTGGTCATTTCAGCTCTCAGCTCAAAGGTGATCTTCGCCGCTCCCTCCCGGCCGCCTCGCACCAAACGGCGGCTCTCTTTGCGTCTTGGGGGCGGGTACTTGTCCTTCTCCACGCATGTTAGATATGTGACCCATATCTTATCCGGTTTTGGCCGGGTTGTCAAGGGACATTTTAAAATAGGAATGTTTTATGTAGGGGCGGCCTGTGGCCGCCCGTTCCTAATTGACAAAACGAACCTTCTCTGCGGGCGGCCCCTGTTTCCTTTAGCAATCCTGATTCTGGGTAAAATCCAGGAGCTGAAAGAGGCGTTCTTCTCTAGGCGGGTCGCCGCCAGCGGCCCGCCAGCCTGCGGCGAAGGAGATCCGCACCATAGAGAACAGGTAATTTTCGGCCTCGTCGTACTCATGCCGGGCGAGGAACTGGGAAAAGGCGTCCTCAAAATCATTGCTCTGCATCATAATTACCCTCTTTCTATAAGGCGATTATAGGCGATAAATAGCGAAAAGTCAATATAAAATCTTATCTGGTGGTATATTATGAGCGGGTGAAAATAAATGAAGCCGTTAAAAACGAAAATCAGCATTACGCTTGACGACCCTGTTTTAGCAAGGGTAAAGTATCTGGCCGAACTGGAAGATCGTTCTCTATCCAGCTATATCAACCTGGTACTCCGGGAGCATTTAAGAGAAATAGAGGAAAAGGATTCGGAAAGATAAGCGGCCTTGAAGAGGGAAAACCCCTCGTCCCGCCGCAGCGGCAAAGCCTTCCCCTTTAGGGGAAGGTGGCACGGCGAAGCCGTGACGGATGAGGTCCTATCGTCCCGCCCGCAGGCGAAAAAGGCTCCCTCTTAGAGGGAGCTGTCGCCGCCGAAGGCGGTGACTGAGGGAGTTTACCAAACTCCCCCCGCCCCCTGCGGGGGCACCCCCCTCGAAGCGGGGGGCTTGAAGTATTCTTCCTCATCCCGCCCGCGGCGTCCGGCCTCCAGATTTTCAATGCGATTACGCCCAAAAAAGAGCATTTCCCCTTGACACGGGGGAAAAACTGGCATACAATGATAACTCACAAAGCGCTGACAGGGAACAGTACCACACAGCGGGGACTCAGAGAGGGTGCGGCAGGTGAAAGCACTCCGAGGCTGTGGTGGGAAGGCCCCCTGGAGCGTGGGGAGGAAATGCCCCGCCGGTCCCCGCCGTTACCGGGTTAGAGTGTCCCCAACGGGGAAATTCAGGTGGAACCACGGACAGCTTTTGTTCGCCCTGAGCCGAGAAGGCTCAGGGCGTTTTTTGCGCCTTAAGGAGGGAAGCCATTGACGGAAAAACGACTTGAACCGTGGGAGAATGAGAGTCAAAAGCGGGAGTTCGAGGACTACGCCGTGAAATATCGCCCGGAAGAGATGACCATCCTGGTGCTTACGAACCACGACACCTTCGGCGGAGCCAACTACGGCTGGACGGGACTCCGGCTGGGCATGTTGCTGCTGAACGCCTGGACAGAGGAAGAAAACCCGAAAATCCACCGGGAGGAGTTCTGGCTGAATGCTCTGGCCACCCGGGAAATACTGAATCTGTACACCCAGCGAACCCCTAAAAACGCTATTCTCAAGTGCCGGGTCCGCCCTCTGGCGGATGAAACGAGGACCAGACGCTTTCTGCTGGTGGACGCCCCGGAACCGGCCGCCCACCCAAAGCTGGAGGCGATTTTGAAACGGCGGAACAAGCCTGTGGTCCTGAGCGCGGAGGGCTTGGGGATATTCACCCTGGACCGGGAGAACGACTGGTTCCAGGGGGAGATAGACTGGCTGGGGCGGCCGGTGCAGCTCACCTTTGACCGGCTTGGCCCCAAGAAGCGGGAAGCCGCTCAGGAGACGGCCCGTGCTTTGTTGGCTTCAGCGGCGGAATGGGACCAGCGGGTGCGAGGGTACGCCGCCGCTGAGCTGATGGAACCCATCTCTCTGATTCAGGAGATGGGCTTGGAGGCCATTCAGGTGGATACCAAGGGCGGCTTTGACTTCTGGTTTGAGGATTGTCCCTCCCTGGGAGGTCACTCCCTCCACGTGGCCGGTACTCTGACCGGCGGGCCCAATTTTGCCGGGATGGAGGGCTGACAACGCCCGGCAGACCAAGACCCGCCTCCGGGCGGGAGCTACTGATATTAAAAAGGAGAGCATTTTCCGGAGCATTGGCCCTCGACAAATAGATTTGTAAAGAAATCGCTTTACAAATCCGGCAAAACTGCGTATAATAGGGGTATCAAATACGAGGAGGGATACTCAAATGGCACAGAC
>JAAWEX010000139.1 GCA_022794495.1 Lawsonibacter sp.
GGCCTCGGTCTGGGCCTCGGCGGACAGGGGGACGTGGACGGCCATCTGGTCGCCGTCGAAGTCGGCGTTGAAGGCGGTACACACCAGGGGGTGGAGCTTCATGGCCCGGCCCTCCACCAGCACCGGCTCGAAGGCCTGGATGCCCAGGCGGTGCAGCGTGGGGGCGCGGTTGAGCATGACGGGATGGTCCTTGATGACGAACTCCAGAGCGTCCCACACGGCGGCCTCGCCCTTTTCCACCATCTTCTTGGCGGCCTTAATGTTGTTGGCCAGGCCGTCGTCCACCAGCTTCTTCATGACAAAGGGGCGGAAGAGCTCGATAGCCATCTCCTTGGGCAGGCCGCACTGATAGATTTTCAGGGAGGGGCCCACCACGATAACCGAGCGGCCGGAGTAGTCCACCCGCTTGCCCAGCAGGTTCTGGCGGAAGCGGCCCTGCTTGCCCTTGAGCATGTCGCTCAGGGACTTCAGCGCCCGATTGTTGGCTCCGGTGACCGCCCGGCCCCGGCGGCCGTTGTCAATCAGGGCGTCCACCGCCTCCTGGAGCATCCGCTTCTCGTTGCGGACGATGATGTCGGGGGCGTTGAGCTGAATCAGCCGCTTGAGGCGGTTGTTCCGGTTGATGACCCGGCGGTACAGGTCGTTCAGGTCGGACGAGGCGTACCGTCCGCCGTCCAGAGGGACCATGGGCCGAATTTCAGGGGGAATCACCGGCAACACGTCGATAATCATCCATTCGGGCTTGTTGCCGGAGACGCGGAAGGCGTCCACTACCTCCAGCCGCTTGATAATCTTAACCTTTTTCTGGCCGGAGGCGTCCTTCAGCTCCTTGCGCAGCTGCTCAGACAACTCATCCAGATCGATCTGCTGAAGCAGCTTTTTCACAGCCTCGGCGCCCATGCCGGCGTCGAAATCGTCCTCATACTTCTCGCGCATGTCTCGATACTCTTTTTCAGAGAGAATCTGGTTTTTGGACAGGGGGGAGAAGCCGGGATCAATCACGATATAGGCGGCGAAATACAGAACCTTTTCCAGGATGCGGGGGCTGATATCCAGCAGCAGGCCCATCCGGGAGGGGATGCCCTTGAAATACCAGATGTGGCTTACCGGGGCGGCCAGCTCGATGTGGCCCATCCGCTCCCGGCGGACCTTAGCCTTGGTGATCTCCACGCCGCAGCGGTCGCACACCTTGCCCTTATAGCGAATTTTCTTGTACTTGCCGCAGTTGCACTCCCAGTCCTTGGTGGGGCCAAAGATTTTCTCGCAGAACAGGCCGTCCTTTTCGGGCTTGAGGGTGCGGTAGTTAATGGTCTCCGGGCGCTTTACCTCGCCGAAGGACCACTCGCGGATCTGCTCGGGGGAGGCGATGCCAATACGGATCGCGTCAAACTCAGCATAGCTCATGTTTTGGACTCCTCCCTTTAGTTATAGTCGTCTTCGGCGAAGAGGGCGTCTTCCGCACTCTCCTGCGCCGTGTCCAGGCTTAAATCGTCGTCGTCGCTCTCGCCCTTGAAGGTGAAGCCGCCGGCGGAGGCAAAGTCGTCGTCCGCCTGGTAGCCGAAGTCGTCCTCCCGGTCGTAGTAGTCGTCCCGGACAGGCTGATAGCCGTCGTCCTCGTCGTCCTTCAGCTCGATCTCGTTGCCCTCGGTGTCCAAAACCTTCATGTCCAGACACAGGGACTGCAGTTCCTTAATCAGCACCTTAAAAGACTCGGGCACGCCGGGCTTGGGCACATTCAGGCCCTTAACAATGGCCTCGTAGGTTTTCACGCGGCCGGTGACGTCGTCGGACTTGACAGTCAGGATTTCCTGCAGTGTGTAGGCGGCGCCGTAGGCCTCCAGAGCCCACACCTCCATCTCGCCGAAGCGCTGGCCGCCGAACTGGGCCTTGCCGCCCAGGGGCTGCTGGGTGACCAGGGAGTAGGGGCCGGTGGCGCGGGCGTGGATCTTGTCGTCCACCAGATGGTGAAGCTTGAGGAAGTAGACGTAACCTACGGTGACGGGGTTGTCGAAGCGGCGGCCGGTGCGGCCGTCGTAGAGCCAGTTTTTGCCGTCCACAATGCGCAGGCGGCGCTCCTTCTGCCACTGGGCCACCTGCTTGCTGTCAGCCATCTCCTCGGCGGTGAGGGGGCGCATGGCCGGGCCGTCAGCCTCGCCGATGGAGTTGGAGACGGGGGCCTTTTCGGGCATATCCCCCTCGTCGAGAGCCAGGTAGAGGGGCTTGCCGATCAGGGGCTCGTTGACCCCGACCTCGCGGGCCAGGCCGGCCTCCTTCAGGCAGTCCTGGATGTCGGCCTCGGTGGCACCGTTGAAAATGGGGGTGGCCACCTTCCAGCCCAGGGTCTTGGCGGCGTAGCCCAGATGGACCTCCAGCACCTGGCCGATGTTCATGCGGGAGGGCACGCCCAGGGGGTTGAGCACGATGTCCAGGGGAGTGCCGTCGGGGAGGAAGGGCATATCCTCCTGGGGCAGGATGCGGGAGACCACGCCCTTGTTGCCGTGGCGGCCGGCCATCTTGTCACCCACGGAAATTTTCCGCTTTTGGGCGATATAGACCCGGACGGTCTGGTTGACGCCGGGGCCCAGCTCGTCGCCGCCCTCGCGGGTGAAGACCTTCACGTCCACCACGATGCCCGCCTCGCCGTGGGGCACCTTCAGGGAGGTGTCCCGGACCTCACGGGCCTTCTCGCCGAAGATGGCCCGAAGCAGCTTCTCCTCGGCGGTGGCCTCGGCCTCGCCCTTGGGCGTGACCTTGCCCACCAGGTAGTCGCCGGCGCGGATCTCAGCGCCTACCCGGATGATGCCGTGTTCATCCAGGTCCTTCAGGGCGTCTTCGCCCACATTGGGGATGTCCCGTGTGATGGTCTCGGGACCCAGCTTGGTGTCTCGGGCCTCAGTCTCATACTCCTCGATGTGGATGGAGGTGAATACGTCGTCCTTCACCATCCGCTCGTTGAGGAGGATGGCGTCCTCGTAGTTGTAGCCCTCCCAGGTCATGAAGCCCATCAGAATGTTCCGGCCCAAGGCAATTTCGCCCTGATCGGTGGAGGGGCCGTCGGCCAGCACGTCCTGGAACTCCACCCGCTGGCCCGCGTCCACGATGGGCCGCTGATTGATGCAGGTGGTGTGGTTGGAGCGCAGATACTTGGTCAGGCGGTAGTTCTTGGTGCCCAGCTTGGGGTCGTCATAGGCCACGGTAATCCGCCGGGCGTCCACCTTGGTGACGGTACCCGTGCCCTCGGCCAGGATGGCCACCTCGGAGTCGGTGCAGTTTTTGTGCTCCTGGCCGGTGGCCACGATGGGGGCCTCGGGCCGGAGGAGGGGGACGGCCTGGCGCTGCATATTGGCGCCCATCAGGGCGCGGTTGGCGTCGTCGTTCTGCAGGAAGGGGATCATGGCGGTGGCCACCGACACCATCATCTTGGGGGATACGTCCACATAGTCCACCCGGTGCTTATCCACCGAAATGGTCTCGTTGCGGTGGCGGCAGGTGACACGCTCGTTGACCAGGCGGCCCTCCTCGTCCACCGGCTCGGTGGCCTGGCCGATAATGAACTCGTCCTCCATGTCGGCGGTCATATAGGTGATCTCGTCGGTAAGCTTGCCCGTCTCCTTGTCCACACGGCGGTAGGGAGACTCGATAAAGCCGTACTTGTTGATGCGGGCGTAGGAGGCCAGATAGGAGATCAGG
The DNA here is from genome assembly GCA_022794495.1 of Lawsonibacter sp. Classification (GTDB taxonomy): domain Bacteria; phylum Bacillota; class Clostridia; order Oscillospirales; family Oscillospiraceae; genus Lawsonibacter. Next base: position 3,691 of record JAAWEX010000139.1, read on the forward strand.
CCGATGTTGGGACCTTCGGGAGTCTCGATGGGGCACAGCCGGCCATAGTGGCTGTAGTGGACGTCGCGCACGTCGAAGGAGGCCCGGTCGCGGCTCAGGCCGCCGGGGCCCAGGGCGGACAGACGGCGCTTGTGGGTCAGCTCGGCCAGAGGGTTGGTCTGGTCCATGAACTGAGACAGGGGGGAGGAGCCGAAGAACTCCTTGATGGCGGCAGTGACCGGCCGGATATTAATCAGGCTCTGGGGGGTGACCACGTCCAAGTCCTGGGTGGTCATCCGCTCCCGGATGACACGCTCCATGCGGCTGAAGCCGATGCGGAACTGGTTCTGAATCAGCTCGCCCACGCAGCGCAGGCGGCGGTTCCCCAGATGGTCGATGTCGTCGGGGGTGCCGATGTTATGGGCCAGGCAGTTCAAATAGTTAATGGAGGCCATAATGTCGGCCACGGTGATGTGGTTGGGGACCAGGTCGTCCTTGGCCCGGCGGACCGCCTCCTTCAGCTCCTCGCCCTGGTACTGGTCGGCCAGAGCGCACAGCGCGGGGAAGGAGACCATCTCGTCAATGCCCGCCTCGGCGGGGTCGAAGCCGGCGACGGCGATAAAGCCCTTGGCGTCTACCATGTGGTTGGAGAACACCTTAATAAACTTGCCGTCAACCTCCACCAGGGCCTCGTTTACGCCCCGGGAATCCAATTCCTGGGCCCGTTCACGGGTGAGAACCTCGCCGATTTCAGCGATAATCTCGCCGGTGCGGGGGTCAGCGATGGGCTGAGCCAGCGTCTGGCCGGTGAGCCGGGTCCACAGGGCCATCTTCTTGTTGAATTTGTAGCGGCCCACGGTGGACAGATCATATCTCCGGTGATCGAAGAAGGTGGCGTTGATGAGGGTTTCGGCGGAGTCCAGCGTGGGAGGCTCGCCTGGGCGCAGCTTGCGGTAGATTTCAAGCATGGCCTCCTCGTAGGTCTTGCAGGTGTCCTTGTCCAGGGTGGCCAAAATGCGCTCGTCCTGGCCGAACATCTCCAAAATCTCTGCGTCGGTGCGGGGGCCCATTGCCCGG
>JAAWEX010000006.1 GCA_022794495.1 Lawsonibacter sp.
GGGCCACCGCCCCCAGGGTGTAGCAGCCGATGTCCCCCAGGACGGTGCACCTGTTCTTGCTCAGGATGTAGAACAGGCCTCTGTGAGGACAGCCGGCACACATGACAGGGGGCCGGGGCGGGATGGGGTCGTCAATGGTCCGGCCCATGGGGAAGGTGTGGGTCAGGCGGTCGGCCACGATGTTCTGGCTCAGCTCGCCCAGCCGGGGGAAATCGTACTCCCCGTCGGTTTTCAGGCCCAGGACGCCGCAGAACTCCTCAATAAAGGGGTCAAGCTCCTCCACCACCACAAGGCTGTCCACGCTGGCCGCAAAGTCCAAAATTTTCTGCTTGGGCAGGGGCCAGATCATGCCCAGCTTCAAAACGGGGTATGTATCGCCGCAGACCTCCTTCACATACTGGTAGCTGGTGGAGGAGGTGATGATGCCGATTTTGTGGTCCCTTCCCGGCTCCGCCCGGTTGATGGGGGCGGTCTCAGCCCAGGCCTGGAGCTTCCGGGTGCGCTCCTCCACAAAGGGGTGGCGGCGGATGGCGTTGCCCGGCATCATCACATACTTGCCGATGTTCTTCTCATAGGGCCTCATCTCGGGCTCCACCCGGGGGGCGGTCTCCACAATGGACTGGGAGTGGGCCACACGGGTACACATCTTCAGCAGCACCGGGGTGTCGAACCGCTCGCTGAGCTCATAGGCCAGCTTCGCGAACTCCAGCGCCTCAGCGGAGTCGGAGGGCTCCAGCATGGGCACCTTGGCGGCCCGGGCGTAGTGGCGGGAGTCCTGCTCGTTTTGAGAGGAGTGCATGCCTGGGTCGTCCGCCACACCGATGACCAGGCCGGCGTTGACCCCGGTATAGCTCATGGTAAACAGGGGGTCGGCGGCCACGTTCAGCCCCACGTGCTTCATGGCGCAGAAGGACCGCTTTCCCGCCAGGCAGGCCCCGAAGGCCGCCTCCATGGCCACCTTCTCGTTGGGGGCCCACTCACAGTAGATCTCGCCGTACTGGACGGCCTCCTCGGTAATCTCGGTGCTGGGGGTGCCGGGATAGCTGGAGATTACGCAGCATCCCGCCTCATACAGTCCGCGGGCAGCGGCGGCGTTGCCCAACATCAGTTGCTTCATATCCTTTATTCCTGCTTTCTGTTTGTTTTTCGTCTGCCTGCGGACGGATCATATCCGCCCCTGCGGCTCCTCTTTCTCATGCAGTCCCTCTCGTGCAATGACCTGCTGCATCACGCCTCCCGCGCCGTTATCCAGCATAGACCGCCTTACCCGGCTGATGGTGGCGCTGGAGGCCCCGGTTTTGTCCAGGATGTCCAGATAGACCAGGCCCTGCTGCAGGTACACCGCCACGTCGAACCGCTGCTCCAGGCTTCTCAACTCGGTGGGGGTGCACAGGTCGTCGAAAAACCGGCAGCACTCGTCCAGGTCCTTCAGCTTCAGGATGGTCTCATACAGGGCCATGCTCCGCTCCCGCTTTTCCGCCTTTGCCATAGCAATACACTCCTTTATTCAGTTTCACGTCCGGGAAAAATTCACTTGTGCAAAGTGTAGCACGGAAAAGCGCAAAAGTAAAGCGCGGACCGAATTTTTTCCCCAGAAACTTTTCCCGGCCATCCTCCCTCAAAAACGCCCTTTCCTCTTGACATTCCCCCGAAAATTCGCTATGATACTTTAGCGGGTAAAATCAATAAAGTTTTGCGGAGCACATCCGTTTGGAAAGGAACGAGCGCAATGCCTATTACCGACCTGTTGGAGCGCAACAGCAAGCTCTACGGCGATGAAATCGCCCTGGTGGAGATCAACCCCGAGGTCCGGGAGGAACAGCGGGTCTCCTGGCAGGAGTACGAGCTGATTCAGCCCACCGGCGACGCCCCCTACCGCCGGGAGATCACCTGGTCGGTCTTTGACGAGAAGGCCAACCGGGTGGCCAACATGCTGCTGGGCCGGGGTATCCGCAAGGGACAGAAGGTGGCTATCCTGCTGATGAACTGCCTGGAGTGGCTGCCCATCTACTTCGGCATTTTAAAAACAGGGGCCATCGCCGTCCCCCTGAATTTCCGCTATACCTCTGACGAAATTGACTACTGCCTGAAGCTGTCCGACGCCGACGTGATCTTCTTCGGCCCGGAGTTCACCGGCCGGATGGAGGCCATCGTGCCCAAGATTTCCCGGCAGATGCTGCTGTTCTTCGTGGGGGAGCAGTGCCCCTCCTTCGCCGAGGACTACCTGCGGGCCACCGCCAACTGCTCCAGCCGGGCCCCCAAGGTGCTGGTGGACGACGAGGACGAGGGGGCCATCTACTACTCCTCCGGCACCACCGGCTTCCCCAAGGCGATTCTGCTCAAGCACACCGCCCTGATGCAGTCGGCCCGGATGGAGGCCATCCACCACGAGACCTCCCACGACGACGTCTTCCTCTGCATCCCGCCCCTGTACCACACCGGGGCCAAAATGCACTGGTTCGGCTCGCTGTTCACCGGCAGCAAGGCGGTGCTGCTGAAAGGCAACTCCCCCTCCGCCGTCTTCCAGGCGGCCAGCCAGGAGAAATGCACCATCGTCTGGCTGCTGGTACCCTGGGCTCAGGACATCCTGGCCGCTCTGGACCGGGGCGACCTGAAAATCGAAGATTTTCAGCTGTCCCAGTGGCGGCTGATGCACATCGGCGCCCAGCCGGTGCCCCCCTCCCTCATCAAGCACTGGCTGGAGTACTTCCCCCACCACAAGTACGACACCAACTACGGCCTGTCCGAGTGCACCGGGCCGGGCTGCGTCCACTTGGGGCTGGAGAACGTCCACAAGGTGGGGGCCATCGGCGTGCCCGGCTACGGCTGGAGGATCAAGATTGTAGACGAGCAAAATCTCCCTGTCCAGCAGGGCGGCGTGGGTGAGCTGTGCGTAAAAGGTCCCGGCGTGATGGTGTGCTACTACCACAACCCCGAGGCCACCGCCGAGGTGCTGGAAAACGGCTGGCTCCACACCGGCGATATGGCCCGCCAGGACGAGGACGGCTTCGTCTTCCTGGTGGACCGGAAGAAGGACGTGATTATCTCCGGGGGCGAGAACCTCTACCCCGTGCAGATCGAGGACTTCCTGTCCGCCTACCCCAAGGTCCACGACGTGGCTGTCATCGGTCTGCCTGACAAGCGGCTGGGGGAAATCGCCGCCGCCATCATCCAAATCAAGGAGGGCATGACCTGTACCGAGAGCGAGATCAACCAGTTCTGCATGGACCTGCCCCGGTATAAGCGCCCCCGAAAGATCATCTTCGCCGACGTCCCCCGCAACCCCACCGGCAAGATTGAAAAGCCCAGGCTGCGGGAGAAATACTGCGGCGTGCGCCTGGTGGAGGCGCAGAATCAGGGGTAAATGAAAACAGGGGGGGATTCTGGCAGAGTTCCCAGCGCGTAACTGGCCAGTGCAGGCGAGGCCCCCTTGAAGCAGCTGAAAGGAGATCATAGCTCACCGCATTGTTGGATCATTCTATCGAAAACCGCCCCGGCACTTACGGAGTGCCGGGGTTTCTCTTTTCTTTCCCTAAAAGGCCGTATATCCGCTACAATTATTCTATTCTAATGATAGGAGGCAGCGGCATGGATGGACTGCTTTACGGCTATATCCGCGTATCCACCAAGGAACAGAACGAGGCCAGGCAGCGACTGGCGATGAGGGCGTTCGGGGTATCGGAGGAGCAAATTTTTCTGGACCGGCAGTCCGGAAAAGATTTTCTGCGCCCCGGATATCAGCAGCTTCTGAACAAGCTGAGGCCGGCCGATACGCTTGTAATTAAGAGCATCGACCGGCTGGGGCGGAATTATGACGAAATTTTAGAGCAATGGCGCTTATTGACCAAGGACAGGGGGATCGCCATTGTCGTGCTGGATATGCCTCTGTTGGACACAAGACAGGGCCGCGATCTCACAGGGACGCTGATTGCTGACATTGTACTTCAGCTGCTCTCCTATGTGGCCCAGACAGAGCGGGAGTTCATCCGCCAGCGGCAGGCGGAGGGGATTGCCGCGGCAAAGGCGCGGGGGGTGAGGTTTGGGCGCAGGCCGATGGAAAGGCCCTCAAATTTCGACGAAATCTGCGCAGAATGGAAAGCAGGACATCTCTCCGCGCGGGGTGCTGCGAAGGAGCTGGGTATTACACACCGGACGTTCATGAAATGGGCGGCGGAGCCTGTTTCATGCTGAAAAAAGTACAGGTAGGTATCCACAGGCCGATTTTCCATAATATGTAATTTATTCGGCAGATTATCACGTTCATTGTACCAGAATGCCCAAAAAAACGCAATACCTAATATGGATACCTACCTGTGCTTTGGTATCCGTTTCTGGGATCGCAAATCTATCAACTTTTTTGGGAGGTCTATTCATATGAATGAAAAATATCCCCTTGCGTTACCGGAGGGCACTGTTTTAGCTGGACAATACATTGTGGAAAAGGTCCTCGGACAGGGCGGCTTTGGAATAACCTACGAGGCGAAAGACCACAAAACCGGACGGCGGGTCGCTGTCAAGGAATTTTTTCCCGACGCCATGGCGACACGGACCGACCAGACCACGGTAATGCCCTTCTCCGGCGAGAAGGGCGAAAACTATGTTTACGGAAAGACCTGCTTCCTCCAGGAAGCGGAAACCCTTGCCAAATTTATCGGAAATGAGAATATTGTCCGGATACACAGCTATTTCGAGGAATACGGAACAGCTTATTTTGTGATGGACTTTATCGAGGGCACCAGCTTTGACGCGTATCTGAAGCAGAAGGGCGGAAAAATCCCCTATGAGGAGGCCGCTGAAATTCTGATTCCCATCATGGATGCCCTCAGCGCGGTACACAGCAAGGGCATCGTCCACCGGGACGTCACCCCGGATAACATCTACATCACAAACGAGGGCGTTGTGAAGCTGCTGGACTTCGGCGCGGCGCGCTACAGCCTGGGCGACCAGAGCCGGAGCCTGGATATCATTCTGAAGCACGGCTTTGCCCCCAAGGAGCAGTACACCCGCCGGGGGAAGCAGGGGCCCTATACGGATATCTACGCTCTGGGCGCAACCTTCTACTTTGCCCTCACCGGAAAGCGCCCCCCGGACTCGGTGGAGCGGATGGACGAGGACGAGCTGATCCCGCCCAGCTCCCTGGGCGTGCAGCTCAGCGGCCCAGCGGAGGACGCCATTCTGAAGGCGCTGAGCGTACAGCCGGCGGACCGTTTCCAGGATATGACCGCCTTTAAAGCTGCGCTGCTCAATGCGCAGCCCTCTCTGGCGGCGGCTGGCGGTCAGCCCGCCGTGGTTCAGACCTACTTCACCGCCCCGGACCAGACCGGCATATCCCACACAGGGACCACGGGCGGTCCCGCTCCGGCGGCCGGACAGAATTCTGACCTCCAGGACCTGGCCTCCACCATGAAGACAGCCGGCAAGCTGGCCAGCAGGCTGGCCGGACGGATGGCCGGGAAGATGGCGGAAAAGACGGCGGAGACCGCCGGAATCATGGCCGGAACGGCGGGAAAGATGTCTGAGATCATGGCCGCAAAGAAGGCGGAGACCGCCGAAAAGCTGGCCGCGAAGATGGCCGAGCGCGAGGCCGAGAAGGCCGCCCGCGCGGCGGAAGAGGCGGCCCGGCGGGAAGCAGAGCAGGCCGCAGCCGAGGCGGCCCGGCGGGTGGCGGAAGAGGCGGCCCAGCAGCCGGCGACTGACGAGGTCGGACGTACCTTCGAGGGCGCGGGAGCCGCCCCGGCCCAGGCCCTGGACGAGGACGCCGTTGGAAAAACGGTGGGCGCCGCCATGACCGCTGGCGCTTCCGGAACCCCCGCCGCCAGCACGCCTGTCAAACGGGGCATGAACAAGAAAATCCTGATTCCGGCGGCAGCGGTGGCGGTGATTTTGGTCGGAGCCCTCGCCTTTAAGCTGAAGGGCACAGACCAGGACCCCGCGGCAAAGCCCAATCCCGGCGCATCCACTCAGACCTCTGCCTCCCAGGGGGAGCCGTCAAACCCGGACAAATCCGTCGTCCCGGACCAATCCACCACGCCGGACCAATCCACCGCCCCGAATCAGTCCCCACCGCCGGAATCCACCGCCAACCTCTCCGGCAACTGGGCTGTTTTGGGCAACACCGCCGCGAATCTTGTGAATAACGGGATTCGGATCGAGGGTTACTCCATTCAGGACGATGGATATTCTGTTTGGGACATCGAAAACAAAAAATATATTTTTGAGAATGATGGGAACAATTCCGATCTCTCCTTTGTTGACGGGATGCTGCATTTCCTCCACGACAACAGAGCATACGCCTATAACGCAAAGGAGGATCAGCTTTATCGCATCACCTATTTGAACGACAAGTTTGAGGGCAGGATATATCGCCTCATGCTGACAGAGGACTTCTATATCATTTGCTGCTTAAACAATGCGGGCTCCTACACCGTCTACCGCGTGTTAAGAAGCAATGGCGAGATGAAGGAATGCTGTACCATTCCGGACTATAACTGCTTTACCCTGTCTGACGACGGGTGGATTTATTACGTATCCAAGCTTGAGGATCAGACCTCCAGCGTTTTCCGCATGAGACTGGATACCCTGGAGCAGGACAGCGCCATACTGCTTCACGCACAGGGCTCGGATTATACCTTCTGCAATCTGATCGTGGCGGGGGATTACCTGTATGCGTTCCACTACGATACCGCTACCTTTAAGAACTATAACATTATCCGAATTAACCGCCACTCCTATTATGTGGACACCGACCCCATCTGGCGCATCAGCACGGAGCTCAACCTGCCGATAAGCGAAAATGGGTTTGGGTTCAATGTCAACCAAAATAATCATATTATCTATCTCTATGCCACTACAATCTCAGATGACGGCGACTATAGCCCCGATTTGTATACGGTAAAGGGCAGCAGCGACGGAACCTTTGAGATCAGCAGGATATCTCAAAACTCCGGCATCCCCAACATTCTGTATAATAGCGACGGAACCTACCGGCTGTATTATCTGCACGCGGAGGAGGACGACGAAACTTACGGGCTCTACTACCGCAACTATGACGCAGAGGGAATCTACATTAAAAATAATTGATGATTTAGGAGGAGAACAAAATGGCATTGACTGAATGTGCAAACGGACACCTGTACGACTCGGACCAGTACCCCACCTGCCCCTACTGCGGCGGGAACATGAACCGCGTGGAGTTCAGCGCCGCGCCGGAGCCCGGCGTGGGCAAGACCGTCGGGGTCGCGCCCAGCGCCCCCAGCCCGGAGAAGGACACCGGAAAGACGGTGGCCGTGTTCCAGAAGAGCTTTTCCAGAGAGCCCGTCACCGGCTGGCTGGTGTGCATCGAGGGGGCGGAGAAGGGAAAGGACTACCGCATCGCCGCCAAGAACAACTCCATCGGCCGCAGCGAGACGGCGGACATCAGCATCAAGGACCAGGCGGTCTCCCGAGAGAACCACGCCCGGCTCTCCTACGACGGCAAGCACAACAAGTTCTATCTGATTCCCGCCGAAAGCACCAATAACATCTACATCAATGACGAGCCAATCTTTGTCCCCACGGTCCTTAAGAAAGGGGACGTCATCGAGCTGGGGGAGAGTAAGTTCATCTTTATCCCCTTCTGCGACGACGCGTTTAATTGGCAGGACGGCTTGAAGCAGGACGGGTAATATGGCATTTTTAAAATTCGCGCAAAAGCAAATCGAAAAGAGATTTCTGTCCGCCGAGGCAAATCCCCCCGAGGAGCCGCAGCTGGCCTATCAGGCGGCTAACCTCCAGGGGCTGGGCGCCAGAGCCCGGCAGGAGGACTCCTTCACCGTGGCCAACGCCTTCGACGCCGCCATGGCCCAGGAAAAGGGGCTGTTCTTTGCCGTCTGCGACGGCATGGGCGGTATGCGGGACGGCAGGCTTGCCAGCGAGACCGCCATCCAGAGCCTGCGGCAGTCCTACCTGAGCCTGGACCGCAGCCAGGACCTGGCCCCCCAGCTGGAGCAGAGCGTCTATCAGGCCTCTGCTCAGGTAGAGGCCCGAATCGGAGGAGACGGCGGAAGCACAGTGGTGATGGGCGTTCTGTATCAGGGCGGCCTCTACTACGCCAGCGTGGGCGACAGCTTTCTCTACCTTTTGCGGAATGGGAACCTGATCAGGCTGAACGCCGAGCACAACCTCTGCCACCAGAAATATCTGGAGGCCATCCGAGAGGGCAGCATGGACCCGCTGCCCTTCCAGAGCCTGCCGGACGGGGCGGCTCTGACGGAGTTTTTGGGCATGGTGGGCATGGACGATGTGGATTGCAGTGTCCTCCCCCTCCCTATAGACGCGGGAGATGTACTGCTGGCCTGCTCCGACGGGGTGGGCGGCGTGCTCAGCCCGGAGGAAATCACCGAAGCCTTACAGATGCCCACGGTGGAGGAGATGTGCGCCGGCCTGGAGGGGAAGATCGCCTCGTATAACAGGCCGCATCAGGACAACTACACGGCAATCGTAATTAAGTGTGTTTCGTGATCCTAAAAAACAGACAGGAGTGGTAAATATGAGGAGATTTATGGAGAAAGCAAAGACAGCCTTTTTGACGCTGGTTCTGTTCAGTTTGGGGGCCGGGCTGTGCTCCGCGCCGGCCTATGCCACCGGCGGTAAAAAGGTGACCGAAGCGAAAAACGGCGTTGTTTCCGTCCAGTTTTGGATCAAAGATGCCTATTATTGCGCAGTTGTAAATGGCCAGCTTGAACCGCAGGCGAAGTATAATAACGGTGAGGAGACAGCATTCTCCTTTGGCAGCGGCTTCTTTGTGGGAAAGTCGGGAGAAAAGCCTTCCTATATCGTGACCAACCACCATGTGGTGTCGCGATTTATTGAAGCTGGCGAAGGCGGACGCTATATCTATTACACAAACGAATACTATACAGACCAGTACGGAGCTCAATTTCGAAAGGTGATAGCTGCGGCAAGCTGTGAGCTGCGGGTATATTACGACGATGACACCTATGATACGGCCTATGTGGACTGCTATGGAGATATGGAAAAAGTGGATTTGGCCGTCCTGAGCCTGCGGGAGCCCACTGACAAGAGAAAGCCCCTTCAGATCATGGTCCCCACAAAAGATATGGTGGGCGATACCGTATATACCATGGGCTATCCGGGCAATGCGGACAACGACTTTACCAGCGCCAGCCACTATGGGATTGACGATATGACGGTGCGCAAGGGCTCCATCACCAAATTTGTGGCGAACGACAAGGGCGTTGAGCGGATTCAGACCGACGCAACCATTCAGCACGGCAACTCCGGCGGGCCGCTGGTGACAGAGAGCGGAGCTGTCATCGGCGTCAATACCAATGTGGAGTCAAATGTGCAATACGGAACCCAGGTGGAGGCGGACTACTACTCCCTCAACGCCAGCGAGGTGGTCACCTTCCTGGACAAGAACGATATCCCCTATGAGACAGCCAAGGCGGGCGGAGGGCTTCCCATCATTCCCATTGTCATTGTGGCTGTGATTGCTATTGCGGCGGTTGCGTTTGTGACGCTCTCCAAGAAGAAGAAAGCCGCTCCCGCCGCCGTGGGCGCGTCCGCGGCGAAGGCCGCCCCTGCCCCGAAGGCCGTCGCCGCCGGGAAGGGTCTTTTCGCCGGAAAGGCGGCGGCGAAGCAGCCTCAAACCGCCCAGCGGGCCTTTATCCGCTCCCTGGCGGCTCAGCACAACGGCCTGGCCGTTGTGGTCAAGGACGCACCTGTTTTGATCGGCCGCGATCCCAACGGCTGCAAGGTGGTATACACAGAGGGCACCGCCGGCGTCAGCGGGCGGCACTGCTCGGTCTCCTTCGACGCGGCGGCTGGCGAGTTTGTCGTCACCGACCTGCGCTCCACCTACGGCACCTTCCTGATGAATGGACAGAAATTGAACGCGAACACCCCCTGCCGCATCAAACCCGGAAGCGAGTTTTATGTGGGAGATCGGGCAAATGCAATTCGCGTGGAACTGGGGTAAGCTGTGATTTTTGATACATACGAATTCAGCAGCCGGGGCGGCCGCTCTTATAATGAGGATTCTGTGGGCTTCTGCGTGGAGGGGGACCACGGGGTCTTTGTGGTGGCGGACGGCCTTGGCGGCCACTCCTTTGGGGAATTGGCCTCCGCCTGTGTCAGGGATACCCTGTTGAATGCTTTTCCCTGCCAGGACGGGGACCCCGCCCAGTGGCTTGCGGTGCAGATTGCCGACGCAAATCAGCGTGTACTCGCCCTGCAGCAGGAGAAAAACGCGGTCTTGAAAAGCACAGTCGCTGCCCTCTATATCATGGGCAGCAGGGCCATCTGGGCCCACGCCGGAGATTCCCGCCTGTACTATATCCACGAGGGCCGGTTGACTGCCTATACGGAGGATCATTCGGTGGCCTATAAAAAATTCAAGGCGGGCGAGATCACCAGAAAAGAAATCTCCTTCGATGAGGACCAGTCCAGGCTGCTCCGATCCATCGGAGGTCCGGACCACAACGAGCCCGCCGTCCGCGTCTATGAGGAGCTCCTGTCCTCGGGCGATGCGTTCTTCTTGTGCTCAGACGGCGCTTGGGAGTTTCTGGACGACGAGGAGATCGCAATCGACCTTTTGAAATCAAAATCCGCACAGCAGTGGACAGAATATCTTCTGCTGCGCATGATGGAGCGAATCAGAGGCGGAAATGATAATTTGTCAACACTGGCCGTCATGCTGAAATAGCCCACGCCCCTTCTAACATTTACAGCGCACCAGGTCCGCCGGACCCGGTGCGCTGTTCTTATGCGGCGAATTTTCGGCAAGCCTCTTAAGCTGATCTCTCTATGCTGGTCTTGTGCCGCTCAAAGGGCTGCTTTCAGCTTGCGGGAGCGCAAATACTGAGTGAGATAGACGCCCAAAAACAGTGCGATTCCCAGGATGTCCGTCACTCCGCCGGCGTCCACCAGAAGCAGGCCGCTGCCAATGAGCATCACCCGCTCCCACCAAGTGCAGTGGGTGCGGAAATAGCCGGTAAAGCCGGTTGCAATCCCCATCATACCGATGATGGCGGTGATGATGGCCTTCAAAACCAGCAGCACGAACAGCCAGGTGGGGTCGTTGTTTACGTTCACCAGCACCAGGACCGGGTTAAACACAAGCATATAAGGGACCAAATAGGCGGCGATGCCAAGACGCGTGGCGTTGAAGCCGGTCTTCATGGGGTTGGAGCCGGCAATGCCGGAACCAGCAAAGGCGGCCAGCGCAACGGGGGGCGTGATATCGGCCACGATGCCGAAGTAGAACACAAACAGGTGGGCCGCCAAGGCGGGCACATTCAGCGCCACCAGCGCAGGCGCGGAGATGGTGGCCTGGATGATATAGTTGGCGGTGGTGGGCACGCCCATGCCCAGAACGATGGAGCACAGCATGGTGAACACCATGGTAAGCAGCAGGCTGCCGCCGGCCAGGGCCACAATACCGCCGGCCATCTTCAGGCCCAGGCTGGTCATGGTGACCACACCCACAATGATGCCGGCGCAGCCGCAGGCGACGGCCACGGAGATGGCGCTGCGGGCGCTGTCTTCCAGGCATTTCAGGAACATCTTCAGGAAGCGCACCACGTCAAACTTGTGCTCCTCCCGGATGATCTCAATGATCCAGACGATGATGCAGGCCCCAATGCCCCAGGTGGCGGCCATGGTGGGAGAGCGGCCCTGCACCAGCAGCGCGATGATAACCACGATGGGCAGCACCATATACCAGCCCCGCTTCAGCAGGTCCTTCACCACGGGGCGCTGGTCCTTGGGGATGCCGGTGAGTCCGTGCTTCAAAGCCTCGAAGTGGACATTCGTAAAAATGCCTGTAAAGTACAGCAGCGCCGGGACACAGGCCGCCAGGGCGATGGTGCCGTAGGAGCAGCCGATAAATTCAGTCATAATAAAGGCCGCGGCGCCCATAATCGGGGGCATGATCTGTCCTCCCGTGGAGGCGGCGGCCTCCACCGCGCCCGCGAACTCGGGCCGGTAGCCCGTCTTCTTCATCAGCGGGATGGTGATAGAGCCGGTGGAGACCGTATTGGCCACCGAGCTTCCGCTCACCGTGCCCTGGAGCGCGCTGGCCACCACGGCGGCCTTGGCGGGTCCGCCCACAGAGCCGCCGCAGGCCCCCAGGGCCAGGCCGGTCATCCAGTCGCCCACGCCGCTTGCCTTCAGGAAGGTGGCGAACACCAGGAACAGGAAGATAAAGGTGGAGGACACATAGATGGGAGAGCCCAAAATACCCTCGGTCCCCAGCCACTCGGTACACACCACCCGCTTGAACGTAAATTTGGCGTGGAACAGGAATACAGTGCGGGGGAGGTAATGGCCGAATATGGCGTAAATCAGGAAAATGGAGCTGAGCCCGGCCACAATGGGGCCGACCACCCGGCGGGCGGCTTCCAGCAGCAGGAGGATGGCGAGACAGCTGACCGCGACGTCCATTTGCGTAAACGCTCCGGCGCGAATCAGCAGCTCCTTGTAAAATACGATGTGGTAGAGGCCGCAGCCCACGCAGGCCAGCGCAAGCAGGTAGTCATACCACGGGATGGTTTTGCCGGCCTTGCCGAAGGCCGGATAGAGCAGATAGACCAGCATCATGCCGGCGGCCAGATGGGGCGCACGCTGGAGGGTAGAGGGAAAGGCCCCATAGATGCCGGTGTACAGCTGGAAGCAGGACCAGATAATACACAGGAAGACCACCAGCCTGCCGTGAAACCCCTCCAGGCGGCGGAAAGCGGATTCCTTGTCGTATTTTGCCATTAGGTCGTCTGTGTTGATTTCTGCCGGTTCAATGTGGGGGAGTTTTTTCTCTTCGCTCATATACCTTCGATACCTCCCGGAACGGAAATTTGAATACCATAGCGATCTGATTACATTGAGGGGGCCCGCCCTTTCTCAGGAAGGCCCCCTCAGTCAGGTGGATGTCAATTGCTCGGTGTGCTCAGGCGGCTCAGCCGTTGTCAGGAACGGTGATGCCCTTCTCGGTAAAATACCTGGCCGCGCCGGGGTGGATGGGCGTGGTGATGCCGTCCAGGCAGCCCTCCAGCTGGATTTCCTTGCCGGTGGCGTGAGCGGCCGCGACCTCGTCCCCCGTCTCATAGAAAGCCTTGGTAATCTGGTAGACGGTCTCCTCGTCCAGTGTGGCGGCGCAGTACAGGGCGGCCTTACAGGTGATGGTGTTGCAGTCCTCGGTCTGGCCGTTGTAGGTGCCAGCGGGGATCACCTTGCGGGTAAAGTAGGGGGCATCGGCCTGAATCGTGGCCAGGATATCATCGCTGATGTTCACATAGGCCAGATCCATAGAGGTAGTCATCTCCTGAATGGAGGAGGCGGGCACTGCCAGCACGTTGCAGGCCGCGTCGATGTGGCCGTCCTGCATCTTGGCGGAGGCGTCGCCAAAGCTGTCGCTCTGGGGCTGGATGTCCTTGTCGGGATCAATGCCGGCGGCGGCAAAGACCTTCTGGCTCAGACCCAGGGTGCCGGAGCCGGCGGGGCCGATGGCGATTTTCAGGCCCTTCAGGTCCTCCACGTTCTTGGCGCCCGTTTTGGCGTTGGCTACAATCTGATAGACCTCGTTATACACCACGCCGATGGCCATAACATTGGTGACCGGGGCGGAGAATGCGCCGGTACCGGCGTGGGCGTCGGCGGCCACGTTGTTCATGGAGATACCCAGGTCCATTTCGCCGATGTTAATCAGGTTGAGATTCTCCACAGAGGCGCCGCTGACCTGGGCGCTGATGTTGATCTGTGCATCGGCCAGCTTGTTGTTCATGGCGTTGGCCATGGCCGCGCCCAGGGCGTAGTAGGTGCCGCCGCTGGAGCCGGTGCCCATAACCAGGTCCTGAGGACCGGCCGAAGCGGGCGGCGGGGTGCTGGAGCCGCCGGGCTGAGACGGCGCACCGCTGCCGGCGGGCTCCTTGGGGCCGCAGCCGGCCAGCAGGCCGAGGGTCATAACGCAGGCAAGAGCCAGAGCCAAAAGCCGATTCCTTTTCTTCATAGCGTTTCCTCCTTAAAAAATCTATCATTCTTCCTTCCATATCCGATGGTACAAGACGCGCCGGTTTCTGCGCGGTATACCCATTTCAGCTCGGACGCTTACGCGTCTCCCAGGCAGACCATCTTGCCGTCCTTGACAATGACGGTCTCCTCGGCGGTGCCCTCGTCGAAGATCACGGTGGGGTTATACTGCACCATGTCGATGTGAACGGTGGAGCGGGCGGGCTGGCCGTAGTAGAAGCCGTTGCCCATGGCGATGTGGCAGGTGCCCCGGGCCTTCTTCTCCTCCTCGAAGTCGCCGTTAAACATGCAGGCGGGGTTGAGGCCGATGCCAATCTCGGCGATATTGTCAGAGTCCTTGACCTCGGCGATCTGGCGGCGGATCTCCTTGCAGATCTTAGCGTCGCCGCCGACCACCTCCACAATGCGCCCGCCCTCAATCTTCAGCTCCACGGGGATCGCGGGGCAGCCGTAGTAGCAGATGGGGCCGTCGATGACCAGCTTGCCGTGGGTGGTGTCCACCACGGGGCCCAGCGAGACCTCGCCGTCGGACCAGGCCATAGCGTCGCCGGGCTGGCGGGCGATGCCGCACTCGATGATGGGCTCCATCTGGTTCATCTCCATATACAGGTCGGTGCCCGCGGGGGTGGTGATGTGGGCCGTCTTGTGGCCCCGCCAGATAGCCTGTAGCTTCTCGCCGTCGGCGTAGACCGCCTCATAGTCGGCCAGCGCGCCGCCCCGGGTGAAGTTGTCGATGCTCCGCAGGCAGATGGATACCTCCCGCAGCTTCTTCTGGTTGATGAGCTCCTTCAGGTGGTTGTTGTAGATGGCGGCGCCGGAAGCGGTGGTCATGCCCACAAATACGTCGCAGGCGTCCATGCCCAGCTCCAGGGATTTGGGGAAGATGGTGGCCTTGTCCTTGCCCCGGATGGGCATCATGTAGATGCCGTACTCAGCGCCGCAGCTCAGCGCCGCCGCGGCCATGGCGTTGGCCATGCGCATGTCGGTCTGGGGGTCGATGACGATCAGGACCTCTTCTCCCGGCTTTACCGCCATCAGATTGGACAGGATGTAGTTTGCGCGTTCGGTACACTCAATAATACGATTGTCTTCCATAATAACCTCCCTGATAAAATATGGTCCGGCTTGTTCCGTTCTGAATTGTTTGCGTCATTATTATACAACAGCAGGAGAAGTAAATCAATCATTTTATATCTATTTATGAATGAGTTAAATCATATATATTTAACAGTATTAAGTTTATAAAAATCACATTTATTAGGCATAACAACAACATATAGTGGAGAAATGCTGCAAACAAGAACATTTATTGTGAAAAAATTTGTTAAATATCAATAATTTCATTTTATTTCTGGAATTGGAATCATTGATTCCACTGTACATGCAGCGTACGACGCCAGGAAAAATAATCAAAACTGTAAATTTATGTAAAAATTAATTTTTTAATTTAACTTGAATATTTCTATAAATATGTTATTCTTATAGAAAATCGAGATTTACAGCACATTATAAATGAAAAAATGAGAGGTTGAGATTTGGATGCATAACGATATCCCCTACGACCAGTTGGGGCCCTTGGAACGCATTCAGCTAAAGCTGTCGTCGTTGAGCAAGACCCAGAGGAAAGTGGGAGAGTATATTCTGGAGCATTTTGATGAAGTCGCTTTTTCCACATCCGCTGTTGTAAGCAAGGGCTGTCAGGTCAGCGAGTCCAGCGTGATCCGGCTGGCCACCGCTCTGGACTACGCCGGCTACTCCGAAATGCAGCGTGCGCTCCAGGTGGTTCTGAAAAGCCGCCTGTCTATGAGCAACCGCCTGGATTTGGTCCACGACTCTGACAGCGAGAGCGTTATGAACATGGTTTTGCAAAAGGGCATGGACGGTATACAGCGCACCATGCATACGATCAGCAGTCAGAACTTTCAGAAGGCGGTGGAGCTGCTGGCCAACGCCAAGCGGGTGTTTCTGTTTGGCTCACGAAGCTCTTATTCGCTGATCCACTTTTTCGGCTTGGAGCTGGGATGGATTCGGGACAATGTCCTGACCATCAATATGCAGCAGCCTGAGATCGACGCCCTGTCCAGCCTTCAGGACGGGGATGTGTTTCTGGCGATCAGTATGCCCCGTTACCTGCGGAGCACCGCCCAGGCCATCGCCCTCGCCTAT
This sequence comes from Lawsonibacter sp., assembly GCA_022794495.1. Classification (GTDB taxonomy): domain Bacteria; phylum Bacillota; class Clostridia; order Oscillospirales; family Oscillospiraceae; genus Lawsonibacter. The sequence continues at coordinate 16,189 of JAAWEX010000006.1, forward strand.
CAGGCGGGCGTGCCGACCATTGCCATTACCGACCGGCTGTCCTCTCCCGTGATCCCTTATACCACGGTCCCCCTGCTGGTGGACAATGAGATATTCTCCTATTCGGATAACATTGTTCCCATTGTCAGCGTCATTACCGCCCTGCTCAACGCTGTGGGCGTTATGACCAGGCCCAAAAGCAATGAGGCGCTGGCAAAAAATGAGGATGTGTGGGACTACTTCGGCATCTACCTCCGCTGACCGGCCGCAGCTTTAGGCTCATCTTAAAACAGGCATCCGGGCAAAGCCCGGATGCCTGCTGTATATAGGGCTGTCAGCGCAAAAGAATTTCTAATTGCGCTTGATTTTCCCATGGGCTTCCATTAGAATAAAGTGCAGAGCGCAAAGCCCTGATTATAAACTAGGAGGCGGACTCATATGCAGAAACGCATTTTGGTGGTAGATGACGACGAGATGAATCTGGCTCGGACACAGCTTATTTTAGAAGGCGAATATGATGTGCTGCTGGCAGATTCAGGGGTGCGAGCCCTGCACATTTTAAAAACCCAGAAGGTAGACTTGGTCCTTCTGGATATCGACATGCCTTTGATGAACGGGATGGAGACCTTCGAGCGCATGAAGGGCTTCGCCTCAGATGTGCCTGTCATTTTTCTAACGGCTTCGGGAGATGTGGGGGACGTAGTCGGAGCGCTTTTGCTGGGCGCGGTAAATTACCTGAAAAAGCCCTGTCCTCCCCAGGAGCTGAAGAAGCGGGTCGCCCAGGAGCTTGACAAAAAATGAGAGCGGGGGAGCAGACAAGCAGACACCTTCTGCTGGCTGTGATTACCACAGTATTCAGCGGAATGCTGGGCCTGATTACGGCGGTCATGGCATGGGAGCTCTGGACCATCCCTCTGATTGCGGGCGGCTGCTTCGGCATCTGGCTTCTGCACATCGCGAAAATCGGCTCGGACGCAGTTTATGAAAAGCTCTGCGCCGGTTTGATGCTGCTGGAATTCTTTTTCTTCAGCGTACATGAATCCACTCTTTTTGACATACCCGCTGTGGCCTGCATCGTGATTCTTGCGCTGTTTATGCTGAACAAGAAGTGGGTCCTCCACGCGCTTAAGGCCCTCTATATTCTGGCGCTGCTCTACCATGCCCTGATTCTCCGCACCATTACTTACGATATCGGCTTCCGGGACGCATTCCGCCTGGGGCTGGGGGCTGTTGTGACCTTTGGAGGCGCGGCGCTGGCGGGATATTGGATCAGGCAGCGCAGCATCCAGCGGAAATGGTATGAGCGCGTGTTTACCGAGCTGGAAACGGCGGGCAAGCAAAACGCCGTTTTTCTGTCCAACGTGTCCCACGAGCTCCGCACGCCCATCAACATGGTAATCGGCATCAGCGAGGTGGCGCTGGGGAAAAAGCTCTCCCCGGATATCCGGGCGGATATGACGTCGATCAAGCTGGCCGGGAAGCGTCTGTCTAACCAGATCAACAATATGCTGGACTACACCGAGATCATGGAGGGCACCCTGACGCCGGCGAAGGAAGATTATATGATTACCTCCGTGCTGAACGATGTCATCACCATGACCGCTTTGCAGAGCAACCGCCAGCACTTGGAAATCGTATTTGACATCGACCCGAAGCTCCCCGCTGTTCTTGTGGGCGACGCGGAGAAAATCTCTCATGTGCTCAAAATTCTGGTGGAAAACTCCATTAAATTTACCGAAGAGGGCGGCATCAACATCCGCATCGGATACCGCCTGGAGCGCTACGGCGTCAATCTGATTATCGACATCCGCGACACCGGCATCGGTATGACCGACTCCCAGATGCTCAAGATGTACGACGACTTTTACCAGGCCGACTCCGGGAGCAGCCGCTTTGTGGGGGGGCTTGGCCTTGGCCTGCCCATCGCCCTGGGACTTCTCAACGCTATGGGCGGCTTTATCCACTTCGAGAGTAAGGAGCAGCAGGGCCTCCACGCCCACATCGTCATCCCCCAGGGCGTGACCGACCACCGGCCCTGCATTATGCTCAACAACGCGGACCAGGTGTGCGTCGGGTGCTATTTCCGGCCGGAGCGCTACAGCTGCGACGAGGTCCGCGAATATTACGACGGCCTGATCTGGAATCTTCTGGTGGGGCTTGGCATCAACGGATATCAGACCCACAATTTTGAGGGCCTCCTGAAATTACTGCACACCCACCAGCTGACCCATGTGTTTATCGCCCAATCGGAATACGAGGAGGACCGGGCATATTACGAGGAGCTGGCCGATACCCACCGGGTGGTTGTCATTGCGGAAAAGGAATTTGTGCTGGACAGCAGGAGCAAGCTGCATATCATGCACAAGCCCTTTTCCGCCCTCTCTGTTGCAAACCTGCTGAACGGGGACCTGGGGGCGCGGGGCTTTGCCGAGGCCCAGGCCGCCGGCCGGAAGCCCTTCACCTGCCCCGGCGTGCGGGCACTGGCGGTGGACGACGAGGAGATGAATCTGGTGGTGGCCAAGGGCGTGCTGGGAAGCTACGGCCTGGAGGTGGACACCTGTCTCAGCGGGCGGGAGGCTGTGGCCCGGTGCGCCAGCATCTCCTATGACATTATTTTCCTGGATCACATGATGCCAGGCTTTGACGGCGTACAGACCCTGAAAAAAATCCGTGAAATCCAGGACGGCGCCTACCAGGATCTCCCGATCATCGCGCTGACCGCCAACACCGTCAGCGGCGCGCGGGAGATGTTCCGCAGCGAGGGATTTACCGAATTTGTCCCCAAGCCCATCGAGCGGACCGTTTTAGAGCGGGTCCTGCGCAGAGTGCTGCCCAACCGCTTCATCCAGTACGCCGAGGGCTCCGGGGAGGAGGACGCCTTCCAGGACGATGTTCAGGCCGTATTGGAAAGCCCTGCGGCGCCTGAGCCCGAGCCGGAGGTCCATGCCGGGGCTCTGGCGGCGGAGCCGGAGGAAGCGCCGGCAGATGGGGCGGCCCTCCCCTGGGAGCGTCTGAGCCAGGCCGGCGTTAATGTGGAGCTGGGGCTGAACTACTGCGGCGGCGACGAGAGCTTTTTCCGGCAGATGCTTCAGATGTTCCACGCCCAGAGCGGAGGCAAGAAGGCGGAGATTGCCGCCCTGTATGAGGCCGCCAACTGGACGGACTACGCGATTAAGGTACACGCCCTGAAGAGCACCGCCCTGACCATCGGCGCGGAAGCCCTTTCCGCCCAGGCGAAGGAGCTGGAGCTGGCGGGAAAACGGGGCGACGTGGATTTTATACTGTCCCATCACGCCGCGCTCATATCCGCTTATGACGAGATTTGTGCGCAGATTGCCGGGATATAGTCCGTTCCGGCTTTTTCCGGACGCCATGTTGGAGGGAGTTGGAATTCCGTGATAAAAAAATGGTTTGATATCATCTCTGACCACACAATCAGCTTATACGAGCGCATGTTCCGGATCGCCACGGTGATCTGCATGGTCGCGCTGATTTTCACCCTGCCTATGGGCAGAAGTATTTTGAATTATGTCATTCTTGCAGTAAGCCTGGCGGCTATCTCATTGATTGTACGGGTCAGCATCCGGAAGGAGCGTGTTCACACGGGGGCCACGGCCATCGTAATCCTGCTGCTGGCCCTGTTTCCCTTCACCTTTTTTACCGCGGGGGGATTTTACAGCGGGGTGCCCGAGTGGTTTGTGCTCTGCTTCATCTATATCTGCATCACCCTGCACGGCAGACGCATGACCATATTTTTTGTGCTGTGCGCGGCGGAGACGATGCTCTGCTACGGCATCGCCTTCTACCATCCGGAGCTGGCCGCGCTGAACACCCAGCAGCGCTCCTTTTTCGACTCCGCCTTCTCCATGGTCATGGTCGGCCTGCTCACCAGTGTGCTGCTCATGTTTTTAAACCGGATGTATGAGGAGGAGAACGCCCTCTCCCAGCAGCAGAAAAAGGAGATTGAGGAGCTGAATCAGGCGGAAAACCACTTCTTTTCCAGCATGAGCCACGAGATCCGCACCCCTATCAACACCATCATCGGGCTGAACGAGCTCACCCTCCGGGGCGATATTCCACCGGAGGTGGCGGAGAACGCCCGGAATATCCAGGGGGCCAGCAAGCTGCTGCTCACACTGATTAACGATATCCTGGACATCTCCAAAATCAAGTCCGGAAAGATGGAGATTATCAACACCTCCTACGAGACAGGGACGCTTTTTTCCGAAATCGTCAACATGATCTGGATCAAGGCAAAGGAAAAGGGCCTGGAATTTAAGCTCCATGTGGACCCGTCTATCCCCAGCATGCTCTGCGGTGACGAGGTGCGGATCAAGCAGATTCTGATTAATCTGCTGAATAACGCGGTAAAATACACCAGCGAGGGCTCCGTCACCCTCTCGGTCCGCTGCGAGCGCCAGGGGGTCAACCGGGTGCTTGTGTGGTATTCTGTAGAGGATACCGGGCAGGGGGTGAAAAAGGAGAATATCCCCTATCTGTTCAACGCGTTCCGGCGGGTGGACGAGGAAAAAAACCGCCATATCGAGGGAACCGGGCTGGGGCTGAGCATTGTCCAGCAGCTGGTGGAGCTGATGGGCGGCGAGATCAGTGTAAACAGCGTCTATACCAAGGGCTCGAAATTCATCGTCACCTTAGAGCAGGACATCGTGGACGAACGGGAGCTGGGGACATTCACCCTGTCCTCCCGGGCCAAGCTCCACGACGAGGGGAACTACCAGCAGAGCTTCGAGGCGCCGGACGCACACATCCTGGTGGTGGACGACAATGACATGAACCTGATGGTGGTGACCAAGCTGCTTTCTGCCACAAAAATCCACATTGACACCGCATCCAGCGGAGCGGAATGCCTGAAGCTGACCCAAAACCACCACTACGACTGCATTTTGATGGACCATTTGATGCCGGAGATGGACGGCATCCAGTGCCTGCACGCCCTGCGGGTACAGCCCGGCGGGCTGTGTCAGGATGTGCCTGTGGTGGCCCTGACCGCCAACGCAGGCAGCGATAATCAGCTCCTTTACCGGACGGAGGGCTTCAGCGGCTACCTGGCCAAGCCGGTCAGCGGCGCACTGCTGGAAGCGGCTGTATTGAGCATCCTGCCGAAGGAGCTGGTGCGGGAGTGCGAGGAAACCGGGCAGGCGGAGCTGGAAAAGGACATTTTGATTTTTGAGCAGGCCAAACGGCGCTCCGTCCTGGTCACAACAGACAGCGTGTGCGACCTCCCGGAAGCCCTTATCAAGAAGTTCAGCATCTCCGTCTGCCCCTACTATGTCTGCACAGACGAGGGCCGCTTCCTGGACAACCAGGAGCTGAAGCCGGATGAGCTGCTGGCGCATCTGGCCCAGGGAAGGAAAGGATATTCCCAGCCGCCCGAGGTGGAGGACTATGAGCATTTTTTTGCGGAAAAGCTGACGGAGGCACAGAATATCATCCACATCACCATGGCAAAGCATGTCAGCGCGGGATATCAAAACGCCCTAGAAGCGGCAAAATCCTTTGAAAATGTTACTGTGATAGACTCCGGGCACCTCTCCAGCGGAATGGGTCTGGCGGTGCTGTACGCAGCCCAGCTGGCGGAGCATCGCGCCGGAAAGGCGGAGATTACCGCGTTCGTAAGCCGGGCGGAGCGGTTTATCTCCTCCACCTTCCTGCTGAATAATACCCATATGATGTGTCAGTCCGGGCGAATCTCGAAGCGCACCCAGGTCCTCTGCGATGCCCTGCTGCTCCACCCCGTCCTTGTGCTGAAAAAGGGCAGGATGGTGGTGGGCAGCATGGAGATGGGCGGTTTTTCCCGTACCGCAAAAAAATACGTCAAAAAAGCCCTCCAGGAGACCAGAACCATCGACCGGCGCATCCTCATCATTACATACTCCGGCTTGGATGAGAAAAAGCTCCAGTATATCCAAAATCTGGTGCAGCAGTACTGCTCGTTTGAACGGGTTTACCTGCAAAAGGCCTCCGCCGCTGTTGCCAGCAACTGCGGCCCGGAATCATTCGGACTGCTGTTTCTCAGAAAGGACGACGCGGCGTTCCCCACCCCTCATATGGCAAAGCCAAACGGCGCGGCATAAGCGGCGTCAGATCAGCGCCCCGCCAGGTCAACCCCTGGCGGGGCGTTCATTCTGTAAAAAATTTCAAATTCTTCTTTACATCAGGCGGCCGGGCTCGTATAATAGACAGATATGTGGGGGCGGAGCGGATACCGCATACGCTCCCGCACATCGCAGAGAGAAAGGAGGCCATGGGCTCAGGTCCATCAAAAGCGCCAGCGCCCGCCCCTGGCGGGACGACGAGGAGAGGGGAGAATCGAGCTTTCGGCGGATGCCCCTCCGCGCCGGCTCCGGGCGCGCACACAGTCTACAAATATGCGGGCGACCGCAAAACAGAGGGGCTGTGACCGGGGAACGAGGTCAAATCACTGCGAGTTTGTCCTCCTGACTTTAAAGGAGGAAAAATTGAATATGTGTGGAATTGTTGGCTATATCGGACGGGAGCAGGCCGCCCCAATTTTGCTGGAAGGGCTGTCCCGGCTGGAGTACCGGGGGTACGACTCCGCCGGAGTGGCAGTATTCGACAACGAAACAGGCGCCCTGGCCGTCCACAAGGCCGGCGGGCGGCTCCAGGTGCTGCATGACCGGCTCCGGGGCGGGGCGGACCTCCATGGCACGGCGGGGATCGGACATACCCGCTGGGCCACCCATGGGGCCCCCAGCGACGTCAACTCCCATCCCCAGGTGAGCCGCAGCGGGCGGATCGCCGTGGTTCACAACGGCATTATTGAGAACTACAGCGAGCTGAGAGCCTACCTCACCGGGCAGGGAATCCCCTTCCGCTCAGAGACGGACACCGAGGCGGCGGCTCAGCTCATTGAATATTTCTACAGCGGAGACCTGCTGGCCGCGGTGGAAAAAGCCCTCCAACGCATTCAGGGCTCCTACGCGCTGGGAATTCTCTGCGCTGACTGCCCCGACCAGATCATTGCCGTGCGCAAGGATAATCCCCTTATCCTGGGCTATGGAGACGGCTGCAATTTTATTGCCAGCGACGTCACCGCCCTCCTCGGGCACACAAGGCAGGTAAGCTATATGGAGGATGGGGAGCTGGCCGTTCTCACCCGGGACCGCATCCAGTGCTATAACCGCCAGATGCAGCCCATCCAGCCAAAGCCGGTGGCCATCGACTGGGAAATCGACGCCGCCGAGAAGGGCGGATATGAGCACTTCATGCTGAAAGAGATCATGGAGCAGCCCGAGGCCCTGCGCCGGTGCCTCTCCCCCCGCATCCGGAATGGCGAGGCGGTCTTTGAGGGGGCGGTCCTCAACCAGGCGTTTCTTGAGACGATGCGCCGTATCCACATTGTAGCCTGCGGCTCCAGCTACCACGTGGGGGTGGCCGGAAAATACCACCTGGAGCGCCTGACCCGCAGGCCGGTGGAGGTGAATCTGAGCTCTGAGTTCCGGTATATGGACCCCATTGTGGACGAGCGCACCCTGGTCATTGTCATCAGCCAGTCGGGGGAAACGCTGGACACCATGGCCGCTCTGCGGGAGGCCCGGCGGCTGGGTGCGCCCGTTCTGTCCCTTGTCAACGTGGTGGGCTCCTCCATCGCCCGGGAGTCGGACCAGGTGCTGTACACCTGGGCGGGGCCGGAGATTGCCGTGGCCACCACCAAGGCCTACACCACCCAGCTGGCCCTGCTCTCCCTGCTGGCCCTGTGGATGGCCCGGCGGCTGAACACAGTCTCTGATGAGGCGTACCAGGCCGCACTGGCCGGCTTTCAGGCCCTGCCGGAGCAGATGGAAGCGGTGTTATCCCGCCGGGAGGAGATCCGGAGCTTCGCCTCCCAATCCTCCAGCCGCAGCTCAATGTTTTTCATTGGCCGCAATTTAGACTACGCCCTGGGGCTGGAGGGGTCGCTGAAGATGAAGGAGATATCCTACATCCATGCGGAGGCCTATGCCTCCGGAGAGTTAAAGCACGGTTCCATCAGCCTGATTGAGCAGGACACCCTGGTGGTGGCCTTGGGGACCTATGGCCGGCTGTTTTCCAAGGCCGTGAGCAACGTGGTGGAGGTGAAGGCCCGGGGCGCCGGCGTGCTGGCCCTTACTACCGACTCCCGAAAAGAGGAGATGGCCCGGATTGCCGACGGGGTGATGACCATCCCAGACGCCGATGACTTGTTCCTCCCCATTCTGGGCGCGGCGCCCCTCCAGCTCTTCGCCTACTATACCGCTCTCCTGCGGGGCTGCGATATCGACAAGCCTCGCAATCTGGCCAAGAGCGTAACGGTAGAGTGATACGATCCCTTTGCGCGAGACAGCCTCCCCGCTGCAGGCGAGGGGGCTGTCATATTGGAGCGGAAAGGCACATACAATACCCGATACGGTCCCCGCTCCGCCCTTTGCCCTTCTGCGAGAAACGGCATCATTTGACGAGGACTGCCGGAAAAAGGCGGTCACACTATTTACAAACCCGGCGTCAGCGAGTATGATGGACACAGCGATAAGCCCATCTTTTGTAAAGGCTGGTGACCGTTCCTATGGACAACGGATATCTATTTCTCTGCGGCGAATGCGCCAGCGAGTCCTTTCTCCGCCGTTTTCCGGTCCCTCTCGCTCCAATGGGCACATACACACTGAAAAATTACACCCTGCACACTATCCAGAGCCGCGCCTTTCTTATTCCTCAGCACGGAGAGGAGATCACCGGCCTGCTCTGTCCCGCCGGAGACAGCCTTCTGTGGACGATGGACCAGTGGAAGGAGGTCCCCCTGCTGTGCCGCAGGCAGGTAGAGGGGGATGGACTGCCGGAGAACGGCAAGCTGTTCGCCTACTTCCTCAACACCACCATCCCGCCGGCAGAGGACGGCGGGACGTCGCTGGAGCGGGAGCTGGACGCCTTCCTCCGCCAGTTTGAAAGCAACATTTTGGGAAAATGCGACGTACACCTCATGTTCCCCTGCTCCTTTGAACACGCCCCGGAGGCGCTGTTCGAGGAAGTGCCAGCAGATGAAGTCACCGCGCAGTTTATCAGGGATCTGGAGAAGGTCAGCCAGGAGGAATTCTGTCCTGACGACTTCAGCCAGGAGGATAACACAGAGCGGTATCTCAAGCTGGAGCACCGCGCATTGGGCGTCTACGCCTTCTCCATCACATTTATTGACGACAATCCTGTGGAGGGTCCGGACAACAGGCCTGAAAAAAGCCGCCAGCAGGGATTTTTGTACTTCTCCCGCCACAAGGCTACCCAGTGCGGCTCCATCAACCTGGTCTTCCCCAGCACAGCAGCCTCCGCGCTTCAGATTTTAAATGATTTCTGCGGCAACATGCTCTGCCTGTCTGACGGCGGGCAGGACCGGCCCCTTCTGCCCTGGCTGGTCAAGTACTGGGGGGTCCAGTTTTTTGGCACCCCCCGGGCGGTGCTCTTCGCCTACAATCCCCTTACGGAGTACCAAATTCTCCAGTGCCTGGCACTGGAGAGCGTGCCTATGGGCACGCTGATCGGGCCCACACTGCGGGCCTGTGCCACTGACAACATCGCTCAGTATGACGTGGCGGAGGTCTACGTCTCGTCCAAATGCCTGGTAGAGGTGGAGCACACGTGCGAGACAGAGCTTGCCCAGCGGCTGGCCTGGGAAAGCATCGAGATTTTCTTTGTGGAGCTGCTCCTGCTGCAAAACGCCTCCACCCGCCGGGTGTGCCAAAAGGTGCTGGACTATATGAACAGCGAGGAGGCGCTGTCCGGCGAAAAAAATTACGACCGCCTCATCGCTTTGAGCAATGAGATGTCCTCCGCCATCCTCTTCTTTGACTACAATTATTTCCTGTTTCCCACGGTGAGCATCGCCTGTCAGAAAATCTCCAAGCGCTTCGGTATGAATGCGGAGCTGGAAAAATACCAGGAATACCGGGCCATTCTGGAGCAGATGATCGACCTGGCCCACGAGGAACGGGAGAAAATCGAAAACGACAACATGAATCTATTGCTGCTCATCCTGACGGTGGTGCAGGTCCTGCCCACGCTCATCGAGACCTTTGCTATGCTGCTGACCGGCCAGTGGTCCCTCACCATCCTCAGCTCCTGGGCCCTGAGCATCGGCATATGCGTTGCGCTGTGCGGGTTATTCGAGCTGTATAAGCGCCGTCAGGTGCAAAGCGCCAGCCGCCGGCATAAAAGGAGAATCAACCATTGAAGCCCATTCATTTTTTTCATGCATATACTCCTGCGGGGCCGGAAGGGGCCCTGCGCCCTGTACAGCTTACGGTGGACGACGGCCTGATCCAGGCTGTCTCCTATGATAATGCCCCATTGGAGGGGGAGCGCCGTATTGATTGCGGCGGACAGGTGCTGCTCCCCGGTTTTATCGACAGCCACCTCCACCTGCCCGGCAGCCTGCTCTACCGCCTCCACGGCGTTGAGCTGCTGGACTGTGCCAGCCTGGAGGACTGCCAGCGGGCCTTAGAGGGCCATACCGGCGGCAGCGCCGCTCTGCGGGGCTTTGGTTGGAGTCAAATGGCCATTCAGGAGGACCCACAGGCCCTGCTCCGCTTCCAGGATTTTTTAAACCAGGCCTTCCCCAGCCTGCCCGTTGCGCTGTTTTCAGACGACTACCACTCCTGCATTGTCAACCGCGCTCTGTTGAACACCGTCTCCCGTCAGCTCCCCCAGGGGTACTGGGACAAAGAGACCGGCCTGCTTCGTGAGCGGGCCGTCTTCGCCCTGCTGCACAGCGTTCCCGCCCTTTCCTTCCGGCGGGAGGAGATTGAGGACGCCCTTTTGGCGTTTCAAGCGCTCCTTCTGAGCCGGGGGATCACCGCCGTCCAGACGCTGATGCCCATTGGCATGGAGGAGGCGGTGTGCTTCGACGCGCTTCAAAAGCTGGAGTCAGAGGGGCTGTGGAAGATACGTGTCAGCTTTTCCGTCACAGCCCACCCGGCGGACAGCCCTCAGACAATCCTAGACCGCTATCGGGCCTTTCAGGCCCGCCGGAGCCCGCTGGTCCGCACCCATACGGTCAAGCTCTATATCGACGGCGTGCTGGACAACAGAAGCGCCTTTCTGAAGGCCCCCTACCAGGACGAGGACCTTCAAGGGGCGCCGATCTGGGAGGATGGGGCGCTGGAAGCTTTCTGCACCCTCTTTGACCGGGAGAATATTCAGCTCCACGCCCATGTGATTGGCGACGCCGCCGCCGAACAGATTGTCCGGGCGCTGGAAAAGGGGATGGCCGCCAATGGCCGCAGCCGCAATGAGAACCGCCACACCCTGGCCCATCTCCAGCTGGTGGACAGCGAGACCCGCAGGTCGATTGGACGGCTGGGCCTGGGGTGTGCCTTACAGCCCTTCTGGTTTCCCCAGGACCGGGTCTACCCTATCGACCTGGCCCGGCTGGGGCAGAGGACCGGGGAAATCTACCCCTGCGGGGAGCTGCTGCGGCTGGGAGGCCGGGTGACCTTCGGCAGCGACAGCCCCGTCACTCCGGACCCCGCGCCCCTGGCCGGCATGGCCTGCGCCATGGGCCGCTCCCTTCGGGAACAGCGGCTCTCCTTTTCGGAGGCCCTCCGCGCTTATACCTCCGCCGGAGCCTGGCAGCTTTACCAGACGGCGGGCCGTATTGCGCCGGGCTGCCTGGCCGATTTTGTCCTGGTCCATGCCCCGGATGGACTGGACAGCCCAGAGGCGGTCCGGTCCTGCGCCGTCACGCGGACTTTTATCGGCGGCGAGACCGCCTGGAGCGCAGGTCCCCGCTGAATTTTCAATGGATATCCCCCGGCTTTGCCGGGGGATACTTTCATTCTATAAAAAATTTTTCAAAATGCGCAACCGAACAGGGCGCAGTTCCGTATTAACAGCAGAAGGGAGGGAGCCCATGGCAGAGATATGGAACGACCCAGGCAGGCTGGTGCGGCAGTATGCCCCGTCGGTGTACCGGCTGGCCTACGCCCGGACAGGCAGCTGGGCGGATGCGGAGGATGTGATGCAGGAGGTTTTCCTCCGCCTGATTAAAGCCAAGCCGGCTTTTGACAGCGAGGCCCACGCCAAAGCGTGGCTGCTGCGGGTGGCCGCCAACTGTGCCAGCGACCTGTTCCGCCTGCCCTGGCGGAAGCGGGAGAGCCCGCTGGAGGAGGACCTGCCTGCGCCGGAGGAGCCGGAGAAGGGGAGCGTGACAGAGGCGGTGCTCGCTCTGCCCGCCCGCTACCGGATCCCCATCCATTTATACTACTACGAGGGCTACTCTGTGGCCGAGATCGCCAACACGATCGGGAAAAGTCAGGGGACGGTCAAATCCCGCCTGTATCGGGCGCGGGAGCTGCTCAGGGCGAAGCTGGAGGAGGAGGAGAATCGTGAGGGAACAATATAGGCAGGAGATGGAGCGGCTGGTGCCCCAACAGAGGGCGCTGGAACAGCTCTGCGCTATGGTGGAAGGAGAGACTGAGATGAAACGGAGCGGATATTTGAGCATCAGGGCCGCGGCTGTTCTGGTGTGTGTGGCGCTGATGGTAACGGCAGCCGCGGCGGCGGCCGTGCCGGCCGTGTGGGAGGGACTGGCAAGCCGCCTGGGGGTGTTCGCCCCCTACGCCCAGACTGTGGAGGGGGCGGCGTGTACCAGCCAAGGGGTCAAGCTCCAGGTGCTGAGCGCCCTGTCCGACGGCCTGGAGACGCAGGTCTATTTCTCGGTAGCGGATGTGGAGGAGGACCGGCTGGACCAGTGCCTGAGCCTCAAGGGCCAGCTGGTGACAGGCACAGAGAAGGGCTCCCCAGGGGCGCCAATCTCCGCCGGTGATGTGGGAACCGGCAATTTCAAGCTGATCTCCTACGACCCGGATACCAAAACCGCCCTGTTTTCCGCCGGCATTTTCTATGGAGACCAGGCGGGTCCAAGGCAAGAAGCACGGCTGACCATCACAGAGATGAGCACCCGGACGGGAACGGGGTACAGGGGAATTTCCTGCGCGTCCGTTACCGGCGAGACAATGGAGACCCTGCCAGCGGGGGAAGGGGCTGAGATTATATTCAGGCCCAGCGACGTGTTGGGCCGCGAACACCTGGACGCCGCCATCCCCAGCCAGACTGTGGTGCTGGCCCCGGAGCAGAACCCTGTCCCCCTTGAGGGGACACAGGACATGTGGGTGTCCTCCATGGGCTTTGCCAGCGACGGCTGCTTTCATATCCGTCTGGGCCTTGCAGAGGGGGTCAGGCCGGAGGAGCGCGGGTTTTTCAGCGTCCTTGGGGTTGGGGACGAGACGCTGGAGACCTATCAGCAGACCCTGGTGGAGGGCGGAATGGATATTCTCTATCCCCTGCTTCACCCGGAGGACCTGGAGCTGATCAGAGGCTGCGAGGCCCGGTTCTACGGCCCCTATGCCCGGCCGGGCACGGTGATTGAGGGCGTCTGGGCGGTGGATTTTTCTCTGGAGTACCACCCGTCCGTCACACTGGATTGGTCCGGCGAGCTGGCCGGACGGCAGGTCCGGCAGGTGACCCTCTCCCCCCTGTCGGTGACCATGCACAGCGACGACCCCGGCGGCTTCCACGCCGCCACGCTGTACGCCGTCAGGCGGGACGGCTCCACCGTGGCCGCCGAGCCAGACACGGGCCGCTACCTCAATGTCTCGGAGACCGGAGAGCCGGTTTGGGAGACCTTCAACACCTGGAAATTTGAGGAGCCGGTGGACCCGGAGGAGGTAACCGCCCTGTCCCTGCAGGGGGAGACCATCCCGGTGAATTGAGCAATCCGGTCAGAAAAAGGGAGACATACCGAGGTATGTCTCCCTTTTTTTCGTTATCTGCTGGAAAATCCCGCCATGGCAAAGGCGTTGGGGCCGCCGTGGGTGGTAATCACGCCGTGGGCCTTAGTCCAGCTGATCTGCCGGAAGCCAAGCCCCTTGGCAGTCTCCTCCGCAGCCTGCTTCAGCCTGTCGGAAAAGCCCACCGTGTAGAGCAGCATGAGGCTGTCCCGGCGCAGGTCGTGCAGCTTGGAGTATTCGGCAATCAGTGTGCGGATGGCGTTTTCCAGCCTGCCCCGGTACTTTTTAGTGGCGATCAGCTTGCCGTCCTGAAGATCTACGCAGGGATGGAGGCGCAAAAGCCGCCCGCCCAGGAAGTAGGCGGCGTTGCTGATTCGTCCGCCGGCGTGGAGATACTCCAGCTTATCTGGAATAAAGCAGAACCGCGCGGCGCGGATGAGCTCCCCCGCCTTGGCAGCGGCCTCCCGGACGGTCAGCTCCGGGTTCTCCCTCAGAAAGCGGGCCATGGCCAAGACGATATTGGCCTGACCGATTGACACCTGCTTGGTGTCGATGCTGGTTACATAGTCCCGGCCCTCCGCGGCCAGGATAATCTTGCTCATAAGCGCTCCTTTCTGTAGGGCCCGGGCGGCCCCAGGGGCTGCCGCGGACGGGAAGAGAAACACAGCCCCCTGCCTTCCTGGCGAAGGGGCCCATTTTAGTATGCGATAAGTGGGGAAAATCGATTTTCTTTCAAGATTGCGCCCAAAACCAAATCGAAGCCCAACGAAGCGGGTTCGATTTGGAAAGGAGGAGCAGCGCAATGAGCGCGCTCTGACTTTTGAAAAAAGTCGAAGCAAGCGATATGCAGCTTGCTCCGACGTGGTGCGGGCATGGGGATTTGAACCCCAACGCATTGCTGCACGAGAACCTAAATCTCGCATGTCTGCCAATTCCATCATGCCCGC
>JAAWEX010000140.1 GCA_022794495.1 Lawsonibacter sp.
CAAAAACAGCTGTTTTTGTGAATGGACTTGTCGTTTTTCCAGAGATATTGTCAAAACAAGGAGAAATCACAACCAGCCTGAGGTGAGACTATGGGTTACACGACACTTTCCGATCTATACTACAAGGACACAGCCGCCTATGAGGAGCAGTACCAGGCCCGGTATAACAGCGAGTATACGGTCCACCTGGACTTTGACGTCGCCGGGCACCAAGCCTTCTTCGTCCAGACTCCAGAGGTATACTCCATCCTGACCGACATTCTAAGGATGAACAAGGCTGTATCCAATCTATGCACCGCACTGCCTGGGGCGGCGATCAAGCAGTTTTCAAGGCGCTGCCTGATTGATGAGATTGTTCTGACAAACAGCATTGAGGGCGTCAGAAGCACCAGGAAAGAGATCAGCGACATTCTGGATGAGCTGGAGACTAAAAGCAAGGGCAAGCGCTTTTACGGACTGGTTAAAAAATATAACATGCTTATGGTAAAGGAAGAGCTGCCCCTGGCATCCTGTCAGGACATCCGGGACATCTATGACGAGCTGGCGCTGGCCGAGGTGATGGAGGAGGAACCGGAGAACATCCCGGATGGAAGCATCTTCAGAAAAAATTCCGTCAGTATTTACAGCCCCTCTCAAAAAGAAATCCACAAGGGCCTCTACCCGGAGGAAACCATCATTCACGCCATGGAGCAGGCCCTCGCCTTTTTGAATAACGACAGCTGCGAGGTGCTGTTCCGAATCGGGGTTTTCCACTACCTGCTGGAATATATCCACCCCTTCTACGACGGCAATGGCCGGTTGGGGAGATTTATTTGCAGCTACCTGCTGTCTCAGGAGCTGGAACCAGTGACCGGCTACCGCATCTCCTACACGATCAAGGAGTATATCAAGGATTACTACCGAGCCTTCAGCACCTGCAATAACCCGCTTAACCGGGGAGACCTGACCCCTTTTCTCCACATGTTCCTGAAAATCGTTCAGATTTCTGTGGAAAAGCTGAAGACCTCCCTTCAGCAGGGCTTTACAAAGCTGAATCGCTGTGTGCAAAAAATCCCGGAGCTGACGGCCCAATCGGATAACGCCCTGGAAGAGCTGTACCATCTGCTGATTCAAGCTGCCCTATTCTCTGAGCGCGGCGTCCCCACCAGCCTTGTCCTAAAGCATGTGGAAATCAGCCGGGGCACTCTTACGAAAAAGCTGGAAGAGATTCCCGACGGCCTTTTAATCAAAGAAAGGCGGGGCAACACCAATTACTATTCCATCAACCTCGAAGCCCTGGAACACTTTCCCACCCGGGAATAGTCAAAACCCGCCGCAGTCAGCGGCGGGTTTTTTAATAGCGAAGGATCATCCTATGTTGAAATCAGCAGCATCAGGATGGGCAGCGTAATAAAGCAGCCCAAAATAGACAGGCAGGCTCCTGCAGCGGCGTACTGCTCATCAGCGCCGTAGGCTCCGGCCATCACCGTCACCTGACTGACCACCGGCAGAGCGCTCTCCACCAGAAAGACGTCTCTCACCAGGCCCTCCAGCCCAAAAAGCTGACAAAATACAAAGCAGACCGCCGGCGCCACCGCCAGCCGCAGGACCAGCATGGTGGGCAGACCGGGCAGAAGCCGAAGATTTTTCAGCCCCACCTCATAGACGATAAACCCGCAGTAAATCAGAGCCAGGGGGGACACCGTATCGCTGATATACTTGGCAAAGCGCATCACCGGCACAGGCAGCTGCACCCCCAGCGCCAGCATCACAACGCCGGCCAGCACCCCCAGGATGGGGGGCTTGGTGAAGATGTCCCGAAGAAAGCGGAGCAGGCCTCCCCCCTCTCCCGGCTGGCTCCCCGCCCGGCTGATCAGCATAATGCCCGCCGACTGGAGAAAGCTGGTATTGCCTAAGTAGTAGACCATAATGAAGGGCATTGCCGCCTCTCCAAAAAGCTGGGTGCAGACGGGGATGCCGATAAACAGCGTGTTGGACAGCCCGGCCATAGCCACAAAGACGCCCCAGCGGCTTCTGGGCAGGCGGAGGAGACAGGCCGCGCCCACCGACAGCAGCAGGGAGGCGCCCACCCCCAGCACCGCCGAGACCAACTGCACCCCCGCCTGGGCCAGGCTGTCCCGGTCCAGGTTGTTCAGCAGGCCCACAATGCAGTTGGCAGGAACCGCAATATTGATAATATACTTGCTTAAAAATTTTTTCTCCCCGGCGGCCATCCACCCGGCGGTCCCCATAAAGTAGCCCACCGCCATCAGCAGCAGCAGGACAAGGCAGGCTGAGACCGCGTTAAAAAATCCGGCCATCAGCCCTGTCCCTTTCCACCACCCCGGTTGGGACGGCGGCGGCGGCGGCGGTTGGCTCCGGGCCGGTGCGCGGCCTCGCCGCTCTCCTCTCCCCGGGCCTCAGCCAGCTCCTGGGGGCGCTGCTCCCCGCCTCTCGGACGATGCCCCCGGTTCCGGCGGCTGTTCGGCCGGTGTTCCTCACCGGAGGAATCCTCCCGGCGCTCCCGGCTGGGGAAGGCGGCCTCGATTGCGGCGGCCAGGCTGGCCTCCTCCGTCACAGGCGCTGCGCTGTCGTCCTGGCGGCGCAGCTTGGCCAGCTCCTCCAGGGGGGGCTCCACATACCCCTCTGGCCGCTTGCCTTTGCCGCTGCGGACCACACACAGCTCACAGTTATGATAGGATCTCGGACTGTCCGGGTCGGACTCCAGCCGGACCTGGGCGGTCTGGCGCAGAAGATTGATTCCACACACCGTCCCCGCCCCGTCGGGGGTCTCCACAAAGGACTCCTGCTTGGGGGCCCGCTTCACCAGGTCCTCGTAGGCCTCCTGCTCAAACTTCAGGCAGCACATCAGCCGCCCACAGGTGCCGGAAATCTTGGTGGGGTTAAGGGAGAGGTTTTGGGTTTTGGCCATCTTGATGGACACCGGCTGGAACTCGTCCAGAAACTGGGAGCAGCAGAAGGGCTTTCCGCAGATGCCCAGGCCGCCCAGCAGCTTGGCCTCGTCCCGGACGCCGATCTGACGCAGCTCGATGCGGGCGTGGAGAGCCCCGGCCAGGTCCTTTACCAGAGCCCGGAAGTCCACCCGGCCCTCGGAGGTAAAGAAAAATAAAATCTTGCTCCCGTCAAAGCTATACTCCGCGCTGACCAGCTTCATATCCAGGCCGTGCTCGGCAATCTTCTGCTGACAGATGGACATTGCCCGCTTTTCCCGTTCCTTGTTCCGCTCCACCGTTTTGGCGTCCTCCGGGGTGGCGGCGCGCACCACCGGGCGCAGTGGGGCGGTGAGCTCAATCTCGTCAATCATAGTGTTGCCCCGGATGCACTGGGCGTACTCCGTCCCGCGGGTGGTCTCTACAATCACCCCGTCTCCCACCTGAAATTGGGCGCCATTGGGGTTAAAATAATATTCCTTTCCGCCATTTTTAAAGCGGACGCTGATAATCTCTACCATATATTTTCTCCTCGCTATCCTGTGAATCACATTTACAGATCTTCAAACATTCCGGCGCACAGCCAGCCGGAGAGCTGGCCTCCGCCCACGTTCACGCCCGCCGCGCTCCGGAGCTGCCTGACCAGATCCACCGCCCTGAAAAGGCGCTTCCGCCTTCCGCCGCGGACAGCCCTGGTCCCCAGCTCTGTCTCTAAATCGGCCAGCAGGGCGGACAGCTCCTCCCGGCTCCGCTTAACGTCCAGCTCCATGGCGGCCTCCAGCAGCTCCAGCTCCCCCGCACGCTCCAGGGCGCCGGCCAGTCTCTGGACCAGCGCCCCGCGCTCCACATCCTGAACCGGCTCCGCCGCCGCTGTCAGGGTCAGCTCCTCGCACCGGGAGCGCACCGTCTGGAGCAGGCCCCCGGCGTTGTCGGCGATGAGCAGGAAGGCGGCATAGGGCGGGCCCTCCTCCAGCAGCTTGAGCATGGCGTTCTGGGCGGAGGGATTCATCCGGTCCGCCCCCTCTAAAAGGTAGATCTTGCGCTCCCCCTCGTTGGGGCGGATATAGGCGTCCGCCCGCAGCTGGCGCACCTGGTCCACCGCAATGGGCTTGCCCCCCTCGGAACCGCAGACAAGGGAAATATCCGGGTGAAGGCCCTTTTCCACCTTCAGGCAGGGACCGCACCGCCCGCAGGGCCGCTCCCCCGCCCCGGTACACAGCATAGCCGCCGCCAGCCTCTGGGCCAGGACATGCCGCCCGGAGCCGGCAGGGCCGGAGATGATATAGGCGTGGGACAGCCCCCGTCCCCGCTCCTGCTGGGACAGCTGGTCCTTGATTCGCTGATTCCCCTCAAGGGCGGACAGATTCATAGGCACCTCTCACTTCACACGCAGGCGGATGAGATCCGCCCTTACAATAGTACCGTTCGGACTTCTGACAGCATATTATACCCTATTTTCTTCAAATAGGCCAGTTCTTTTTTTGAAATTCGTTCTCCAGGGGCCACTACCGGGACGCCGGGGGGGTAGGGGGCGATCTGACAGGCGGCAATCTCCCCCTCGCAGTCCTCCAGAGGCCGCACCCGGCTGGGGGCAAAGAGGGCCTGCCGGGGGGAGAACACCTGCTCCGGGATGGGCGGGGCGGGGATGGGTGGACAGTCCCCCATCAGGTCCCGCAGCTCCTCCAGCCGGCTGGCCAGGTAGGGAATGGCCTTCCCCGTGTCCTGACAGGTGCAGATAAACACCACATGGCCCCCGTCCTCCATCTC
>JAAWEX010000007.1 GCA_022794495.1 Lawsonibacter sp.
CCCCAGTGCGCACACTGGGGCGGATGAGGCCGTCCCTCTACAAACCACAAAAAAACGCCCCAAAGTGGGACGTTGGCATACATTTAATGGAAATGAGGGGGGAGTGCGCCCAAAAATGCTTAAGATTGGAAGCGCGATTTAGTTGTTATCACCATATGAGGGCGTGGAATTTTGTAATATTTTTCGTTCTGACGGTGATTGCAATTAAAAATGGAATATGCTATAATCCGATATGCAACATATTTACTGCGATGAAGAGAGGGGCGTTGACATGCCCGAGAGTGGCTCTGTAACCGGAATATTTTCCGGTCATGGGCAGGTGAAGACACCGACCTACAAGGAGCAGGCATACGACCTGATTAAAGAGGCGGTCCTCTACCAAAAATTCCGTCCCGACGCCATCTACTCCCAAGAGGCTATCTGCCAGGAGCTGGGCATCAGCCGAACGCCAGTGCGGGAAGCTCTGCTGGAGCTGCAGAAGGAGGGCTACATCCGGTTTTGCCGGGGGAAGGGCATCCAGATTGTCTCTCTGGATGACAAGGCCATCCACGACATTCTGGAGATGCGCATTTATCAGGAGATGACCGCGGCGGAGTTGGCGGCCAGGCGGGCCTCCCAGGCCGACCTGGACCATATCGCCGCCTGTCTGGCAGACAATTACCGAAACCTGAACTCCCAGGATATCATCCTGTGCTACCGGCTGGACCACCAATTTCACCGGGCTGTGGCCCTGGCCGCCCACAACGACCTGCTGTACAACACCCTGGACGATGTGCTCAATCACTATCTCCGCTTCGAGGTTCTCACCGTCTATCAAAGCAACAGCAGCGCAAATTCCATCTGGGAGGAGCACAATACCATTTACACCGCGATTAAGGAGCATGACGCACAGAAGGCCCGCCAGGCGGCGGAGACTCACCTTCAGGATGCCTACCGGCGTACGCTGGGCAACTACTGGGACGAATAAAAGCCAGCCGGTAAAGGATGGCTTTTTTCCAGAATCAAGAAATATATTACATATCACATCCAACATATTATGTGAACGAAACGCGAGAGGTGTATGGAATGGCAGAGCAGAAAGAACTCTATATGTGGCCGTCACACTGGGGGCGTCCGGTGGCCCATGGGCCCTGCGGCGCAGTAAGCAGCAACAGCGTCTATGCCACCCGGGCCGGTCTGGAAATACTGCGCCGGGGCGGCAACGCCTTCGATGCGGCGGCAGCGGTCTCGTTGGCCCTAGCCGTTGTGGAGCCCCACCACTCCGGCATTGGCGGCGGCTGCTTCAGCTTGATCTACAGCGCCGAGGACGGCCGGTTCAACGCGGTGGACGGCCGGGGGACCGCCCCCAGAAACGCGACGGCCGACCTGTTTATAAAAGACGGCGTGGTACAGGACGAGTGGAAGGATCTGGGGGGGCAGTCCGTGGCCATCCCCGGCCTGCTGAAGACGCTGGAGGTCCTGCTGGAGCGCTACGGCACTATGACCCTTGCCGATGTGGCCGCGCCCGCCATCCGATTTGGAGAGGAGGGCTTCGGCACCAGCTACACCGGGGCGCTGACCATGGATGACGACTCGGTAAAGCGGAAGCTGCGGCTTTCTCCGGCCATGGGGCGGCTTTACCTGCGGGAGGACGGGGGCTTCTACCGCTTTGGCCAGCGCCAGCGGAACCCGGAGATCGCCGCCCTGCTGCGTCAGGTGGCGGCTCAGGGGACAGACTGCTTCTACCAGGGGCCAATCGCGGAGCGGATTGTGTCGCAGATCAACCGGCGTGGCGGGTGCTACACCCTGGAGGACCTGGCGGACTACCAGCCCAAATTCCGAACGCCCGTGCGTTCCACCTACCGGGACTGCGAGGTGGTGGCCTTTGCCCCGCCCAGCGGCGGCTGCACCGTGATTGAGATGCTGAACCTTCTGGAGCACGATGATCTGCGGGCAATGGGGCATAATACTGCCGCGAGCATACACGCCATCGCGGAGGCGATGAAGCTGGGCTTTGCCGACCGCAGTGTGGGCCTGGGCGACCCGGACTTTGTGGATGTGGATCTGGAGCGGCTTACCTCGAAGGAGTTTGCCGCCCAGCGCTGGGCGGCCAGCTCGGACCGCGCCGGGGACTACGCCGCCGCCGAGGACATTGAGGCAAAGGATTACCCCGGCAACACCTCCCACTTCAGTGTGATGGACCGGTTTGGCAACGCAGTCTCCCAGACCCAGACCATCCGGGACTGGTTTGGAAGCGGGATTGTAGTGGAGGGTATGGGCTTTGTTCTGAACAACGCCATGTCCGATTTTTCCGCAGCGGCGGGCACTCTCACCAGCCAGGGGCTGACCTATGGCAGCGCCAACGCCATCCAGGGCGGCAAGACCCCCCTCTCCAGTATGTCCCCCTGCATGGTGCTCCGGGATGGAAAGCCCTTCCTGGCCATTGGGGCAGCTGGCGGCCCCCGCATCATCACCGGGACGCTCCAGGGCATTATCAACGCGGTGGACTACGGCATGACGCCCGAGCGGCTGGTAAACCTGCCCTATATCCACGTTATCACCAACGCCCAGGGCCTGGAGGTGGAGTACGGCGTCTCTGAGGACACCCTGAGGCTGCTGGAGGCTAAGGGCCACCACCTGCTGCGCAACACAGTGAACCAGGCGATGAGCACCATGCTCACCAGCGTGATGAAGGTGGGGGAGGACTACTACGCGGCGGGCACCGGCCGGGTGGACGGCTGCGGCGGCGCGCTTCTCCCCGATGGAAATGCCGTTCTGGAGGGAATCAGTCAGGAAATCTGACCGGGAGCGCATCCCCGGTTTGATTTATACAGAGGAAACACATTATAAATTGGAGGTACGTTATGAAAAAACTGTTATCAATGGCACTGGCCCTGTCCATGGCCCTCGCCCTGGCGGCCTGTGGCGGCGGCAATGGAAGCAAGACCCCCGCCGGCACCCAGGGGAGCACGTCCGGCAATTCCGGCGACCAGACCGTCTACAAGATCACCTATGCAAACACCGTGGCCGACTCCAACCCCCAGGCGATCAACGCCAAGTATATGGCCGAGCGGATGAGCGAGCTCAGCGGCGGCCGCATCGAGATGACGGTGTTCAACAACAACAAGCTTGGCTCCTTCAGCGACTGCTTCCAGCAGATGCAGCAGCCCAACGGCACCGTACAGATGGGCGACGTCTCTTCCGCGTCTATCACCCAGTTCTCCGACCTGTACACCCCCTTCGCCCTGCCCTTCCTCTTTGCCAGCAAGGAGCAGTCCTTCGACTACTTTGACAAGGGCGAGACCGTCAAGGCCATTGAAGCGCAGTTCCTGGCCGACACCAACGTCCGGGTCCTGGGTTATTTCTACAACGATGCCCGGGCCCTGACCAACTCTAAAAAAGCGGTCTCCACCCCCGCCGACTGCGCCGGCCTGAAGCTGCGGGTGATGACCTCTGACGTGTATATCAAGACCTTCGAGGCGCTGAACGCCGCCCCCGTCTCCATGCAGTTCAACGAGCTGTTCAGCGCATTGCAGCAGGGTGCGGTGGATGGCCAGGATAACGGCCTGATCCTCTCTATGGACTCCAAGTTCAACGAGGTCCAGGGCTACTACACCGATCTGGGCCACGTGCAGGACACCTCTGTTATCTTCATCTCCGAGTCCTTCTACCAGAGTCTGCCTGAGGACCTGCAGCAGGTGGTGATACAGGCAGCTCAGGAGGCCGTGGCCAAGGAGCGCCAGGATTACGCCGACAAGCTGGACTCCTACCTGGAGGAGATGAAAAAGTC
Source organism: Lawsonibacter sp. (assembly GCA_022794495.1). Taxonomy (GTDB): domain Bacteria; phylum Bacillota; class Clostridia; order Oscillospirales; family Oscillospiraceae; genus Lawsonibacter. The sequence goes on from JAAWEX010000007.1 coordinate 3,770, forward strand.
GATGGAGGTCACCATCCTGACCGACGACCAGAGAGCCGCTTTTAAGGACGCATGCAGCTCTGTCTACGACTGGTACCGCAGTCAGTATCCCCAGTATGACCTGGACGCCATCATGGCCGACATCGAAAAGTATTAACTCCCGCCGCAGAGCTCCGGCGGACGGCATTCTCAGTCCGGCCGCCGTCCGCCGCGCAGCAGCGGCGTCTATATCCTGATTTCCGTACTTCCGTATGGGGGACAATGTTATGAAAATACTAAAATTTTTAGACGACCACCTGGAGGAATTTATCTGCGTCGTCGTCCTCGCGGCGATGACAGTGGTAATTTTCATCCAAATCATCATTCGCGCCATCAGCACCTTCGTCACAATCCCGATGGCCTGGACGGAGGAGATCGGCCGGTATCTCTTCATCTATGCCGTTTACATCGGCGCGGCCTATGCCACCCACAAGCGTGCCCATCAAAAGGTCGATATTCTGCCGATCATGTGCGGAAATACCGGAAAATTGATCTTGAGCCTGATTGGCGACGTGGGCGTTATTCTCTTTGCCGCCGCCATGACGGTGTTCAGCTGGCAGGTGGTGCAGAATGTGGCCTTCGTCTTTGTCCAGAAGGCCCCTGCAACCAAGCTCAATATGGGCTTTGCCTATGCGGGCCCGGCCATCGGCATGATGCTGTGCACCTTCCGTTCTCTGCAAAATGTTGTGTTCCATATCAAGGCCTACCGGGCCGGCCGAGGTGCTTCTTCCCAAACCGAAGGAGGTGAAAGCTGATGGGCGGATTGATCCTGTTAGTTGTCTTTTTGATGTGTGTCTTCCTGTCTGTCCCCATCGGCTTCTCCATCGGCCTGTCGGTGGTGGCCTACGCCATGGCCACAGGCTCCGTTAACATGGGCTATATCGCCTCGGGCCTCTTCGCCTCCTGCGACTCCTTCCCGCTGATGGCCATTCCCTTTTTCATTCTGTCCGGCGCGCTGATGGAGGGCGGCGGTCTGTCCAAGCGGCTGGTGCTGTTCTTCGACTCGCTGGTGGGCCATCTCACCGGAGGCCTGGCAATCGTTACTGTTATCACCTGCATGTTCTTCGGAGCTATCTCCGGCTCAGGCCCCGCCACCACCGCCGCAGTAGGCGCTATCATGGTGCCCACTATGGTAGAGAAGGGCTACGACAAGAAATTTGCTATGGCTCTGGTGGCTGCCGCCGGCTGTCTGGGGGTTATCATTCCCCCCAGCATTCCCATGGTGTCCTACGGCATTTCAGTAAACGCCTCCATCGCTACCATGTTCATGGGCGGCTTTCTGCCCGGCATTGTCCTGGGCACTCTGCTGATTGTCACAGCTGTGGTGGTCTGCCACAAAAACGGCTTCACTGGCAATGGGGAGCGGTTTAGCTGGCGCAAGGTCGGCGTAAACTTTAAGGATGCCTTTTGGGCCATTCTCTCCCCCGTGATTATCCTAGGCGGCATTTACAGCGGTGTATTCACCCCCACAGAAGCCGCGGTGGTCTCTGTGGTATACGCCCTGTTTGTGGGTGCCTTTGCCTACAAGGAGCTGAATTTCAGGACTATTTACAAAAAATTTGCTGAGGCCGCCTGTACCCACGGCACAGTCAACATCATCGTGGGCACCAGCACCATCCTGGGCCGGGTGCTTACGCTGGAGCAGATTCCGGACGCGGTAGCCAACTCCATGATCGGCTTTACCGACAACAAGTTTGTAATTATGCTGATTATCAACCTGCTGCTTCTGGGCTGCGGCTGCCTGCTGGAGACCAACTCCTCCATCCTGATTCTGGCGCCCATCCTCTACCCTGTGGCCGCCTCTTTCGGCGTTGACATCGTTCACTTCGGCCTGATTATGGTGGTCAACCTGGCCATCGGCTTCATTACCCCACCGGTGGGCGTCAACCTGTTTGTGGCCTGCGGCATCGGCGATATCCCCTTTGCAGACCTGGTAAAGAAAATTATCCCCTTCCTGCTGGTTTTGCTCTTCGGTCTGCTGTTGATTACTTATGTGGAAGATGTAACCCTCTTTATCCCCAGAATTCTGGGCTATCAGGGATAAGCCGCCCCCCTCTTGCGGCAAAAATCCAGCCCCATCTGTCAGGCAGTGCGGAGCGCCGCCGGCAGATGGGGTGATTATTATGCCAGAATGGCGAAAAATATTTTGGGCTTTGTGCATGTTTCATCCACATTAAATAAAAAAGTTGACATAGGGCCTGTGTCATAGTATTATATGTAGTATGACACGTCAAAAGGGCGAGATAAAAAGCCCTTTTGTGACAGGCACCTTGAAAACGGAATATATCACTGCAATCTCTTGCGGGATGTGGTTTTATATCATGTGTTTGTGTTTTGACGTGTTGAATGTCCCGGCCTTTATCTTTATTAAGGGCGGGATACACAAAAAAGGAGGATATTTTATGAAGAAACTACTGTGTTTGCTCCTGACAGGCGCCATGGCGATGTCCATGCTGGCCGCCTGCGGCGGGAACGGCGGCTCCGGCTCCGGCACGCAGCAGCCCCCCGCCGGCGGCTCCGGCACGCAGCAGCCCCCCGCCAGCGGCTCCGGCACGCAGCAGCCCGGCGGCAGCACCGGCAAGGTGGCTATCGTCACCAACACCGTGTCTCAGAACGAGGAGGAGTACCGCTCCGCCGAGGAGATGTCTAAGAAGTATGGCGACCGCATCGTCCATGTGACCTGGCCTGACAACTTCATGACCGAGCAGGAGCAGATGATTACCACCGTAAGCAAGCTGGCCGCCGACCCTGACGTCAAGGCCATCGTCATCAACCAGGCCGTCCCCGGCACCAACGCCGCCATTGACAAGCTGAAGGAAACCCGTGACGACATTCTGGTGATCTACGGCACGCCCCAGGAGAACCCCGACGACGTGGCCAACAGAGCTGACGTGATCCTCCAGCCCAACGAGCTGGACATGGGTCCCGCCATGGTGGACCAGGCCGCCAAGCTGGGCGCCAAGACCTTCGTCCACTACTCCTTCCCCCGGCACATGTCCCAGGTGCTGCTGGGCACCCGGCGCGAGCTGATCCGCGAGCGCTGCAAGGAGCTGAACATTGAGTTCGTGGACGCCACCGCTCCCGACCCCACCGGCGACTCCGGCGTCACCGGCGCGCAGCAGTTCATTCTCGAGGACGTGCCCAAGATGGTGGCCCAGTACGGCGAGGACACCGCCTTCTTCTCCACCAACTGCTCCATGCAGGTTCCTCTGATCAAGGCCTGTGTCGAGGCTAAGGCGATCTATCCCCAGCCCTGCTGCCCCTCCCCCTACCACGGCTATCCGGCCGCCCTGGGCCTGACCTCTGAGAAGGAGTCCGCCGTTGAGAAGATGAGCCTGCAGGACATCGTGGACCAGACCACCAAGGCGCTGGACGACGCCGGCGTTCTGGGCAACTTCTCCACCTGGCCCGTTCCCTGCTCCATGATGATCACCATCGCCGGCACCGAGTACGCCTTCGACTGGATGGACGGCAAGACCAACGGCAATCTGGACCTGGACGTGCTCAAGGCGAAGATGAAGGATTACGCCCAGATGGACTGCTCTGTGTCTCCCTACACGGACGACACGGGCAAGGCCTATGACAACTATCAGCTGATCATGATGGATTACCTGACCTACGGCGAGTAAATAATAGTCTGATTATACATTGTGATGCAGATGGACACGGGGGAACCTTTGGGACTTCCCCCGTGTCTGCATATATGGAATATTTCAGATAGGAGGTGGAGCTTTGAGCGCCAATCTATTGGAGTTCAAGCATGTGTCCAAGTCATATTATGGCAATCAGGTGTTGAAGGACATTAATATGACGGTGAAGCGGGGAGAGGTACACGCCCTGATCGGAGAGAACGGCGCCGGCAAGTCCACACTGATGAACATTCTCTTCGGTATGCCCGGCATTCATGAGACCGGCGGCTTTGAGGGAACGGTGGAAATCGAGGGGAAAGAGATGCACATCATGTCTCCCCACGACGCCATGCGGGAAGGAATCGGCATGGTCCATCAGGAGTTTATGCTGATTCCCGGTTTTACCATTACCGAGAATATCAAGCTGAACCGGGAGATTACCAATCCCAATTTGGTCAGCCGGGTACTGGGCAGGCGCCTGGAGAGCCTGGACTATAAGCGGATGAACGCGGACGCCCAGAGAGCCCTGCAGACGCTGGATATGGACATTGAGAGCTATACCCAGGTGGCGGGACTGCCGGTGGGACATATGCAGTTTATCGAAATCGCCCGGGAGATTGACAAAGAGGGCATCAAGATTCTGGTGTTTGACGAGCCCACGGCGGTCCTGGCCGATTCCGAGGCGCAGAACCTGCTGAAGGCAATCCGCCGGCTGGCGGACAAGGGCATTGGAATTATCTTCATCAGCCACCGCCTGGAGGAGATCGTCTCGGTGGCCGACACCGTCACCATTCTCCGGGACGGGACCCACGTGGCCACCAAGCCCATTGCGGAGACCAGCGCCGTGGATATCGCCCGCCTGATGATCGGCCGGGCGGTGACGCTGGAGCGGGCGGCCCAGGGCGAGCGGCAGATTTCTGACCAGGTCTACCTGGAGCTGAAGGATCTCCAGGTCAATATGCCCGGCGAGCAGGTCAAGGGCATCGACCTTCAGGTGCGCAAGGGCGAGATCCTGGGCATCGGAGGCCTGGCCGGCCAGGGCAAGCTGGGCATCGCCAACGGCATTATGGGAATCTACCCGGCCAAGGGAACCGTGACCTTTAACGGGGCTGAGCTGCCCCTGAACAACGCCCGCCAGGCCATCCGGGCCGGCCTGGGCTTTGTCAGCGAGGACCGGAAGGGCGTCGGCCTGCTGCTCAACGAGTCCATCGAGCTGAATATCTGCTTTACAGCGATGCAGAACCAGGGCAAGTTTTGCTATGACATCCTGGGCCTCAAGTTTAAAAACGGCGGTACGATCCGGGAGCACGCAAAGAAGATGATCCAGGACCTGGACATCCGCTGCACCTCCGCGCGGCAGCACACCGGCAGCCTCTCCGGCGGCAACCAGCAGAAGGTGTGCATCGCCAGGGCCCTGACTCAGGAGCCCACCCTGCTGTTGGTGTCAGAGCCCACCCGAGGCATCGACATCGGCGCGAAAAAGCTGGTTCTGGACCTGCTGAAACGGCTGAATGAGGAGCTGGGAATGACCATCATCATGACGTCCTCAGAGTTGGCGGAGCTGCGCAGCATCAGCGACCGCATTGCCATCATCTGCGACGGCAGGGTGGCCGGCCTGCTGAAGCCGGACGACTCCGACGAGGCCTTCGGCCTGATGATGTCCGGCATTACAGATGTCTCAGAAGGAGGCGAAGCCTGATGAATGAAAACAAAAAATCCCCGTGGTCGCTCCTGGTGGACAAGCTCAGCTTTCCCACGCTGATTATCGCCGCCCTCTTCGCCCTGATCCTGGTGATCGGACACATTATGGGGCTGTCAGTAGCCACCCTGCTCAGCGACACGGTGAAGCGCTCCGGCATGTGGGGCATCATGGTGCTGGCGATGCTGCCCTCCATCCAGTCGGGCACCGGCCCCAACTTCGCCCTGCCGGTGGGCGTGGAGTGCGGCCTGTTCGCCATCACCATCGCCATTGAGTTCGGCTTTACCGGGTGGAGCTGGTTTGTGGTCTCTATCCTGCTGGGCTCGGCCTTGGCCATCGTTGTGGGCTTCCTCTATGGCAAGCTGCTCAACGCGGTGAAGGGGTCGGAGATGGCTATCGCCACCTATACCGGCTTCTCCATCACCGCCTTTATGTGTATCCTGTGGCTGGTGGTCCCCTTCCGCTCCCCCAACATGGGCTGGTTCATCGGCCAGGGCCTGCGGGAGACCATCCAGCTGGACGTAGTTGAGGCCGACAAGCTGCTCAACGAGCTTTGGGACTTTCAAATTGGCAAAGACTTCATTTTCCCCACCGGCATGATTCTGTTTTGCGTGGTGTGCTGCGTGGTGGTGTGGCTGTTCTTCCGCAGCAAGGCGGGCGTAGCCATCTCCGCCGTGGGCAGCAGCAACAGCTTTGCCGAGGCCTCCGGCCTGAACATCTACCGAAGCCGGGTTTTGGCCAACGTGATCTCCACTGTGCTGGGCGCCATCGGCATCGTGGTCTACTCTCAGAGCTATGGCTATGTACAGCTCTATAACGCGCCTTTGACCATGGCCTTTACCGCTGTGGCCGCCATTCTGATCGGCGGCGCTTCGGCGGCACGGGCGAAGGTATTCCACGTAATTTTGGGCGTGTTCCTCTTCCAGGGACTGATGACCTCGGCTCCGCCGGTGGCCAATAAGGTTTTCGCCGGCACCGACCTGTCTGACATTCTGCGGATGGTGATTCAAAACGGCGTAATCCTGTACGCCCTGACGAAGGTTAAGAAGGGAGGGGAGCAATAATGGAACAGAGAACTCCGGGGAAAGGAATCCTCTCCTGGATCGCGGATAATCTGGTGGTCCTGATCTTCCTGGCCTTTACCATCATCGGCCTGGCCTTTTCCGAGGTCTCCTTCAGCTGGTTTTTAAGCGAGCTGACCGGGCGGCTGTACCGAAACGGCCTGTTGGTCATCTCCCTGATTATCCCCGTGGTCGCCGGCCTTGGCCTGAACTTCGGCATCGTCATCGGCGCTATGGCCGGACAGATCGGCGTCATTTTCGTGCGCTTCTTCGGCCTGGGCGGCATCGGCGGCCTGCTGCTGGCCATGCTGGTTGCGGTCCCCCTGTCCATCCTTTTCGGCTGGATGACCGGCATCCTCTACAACAAGACCCGGGGCCAGGAGACCATCGCCGGCCTGATTGTGGGTTACTTTGCCAACGGCCTGTATTACTTTTTGTTCCTCTTTGTCATGGGCGTGGTTATCAAGATGCCCGCGGGACATCCCATGATTGGCCAGACCGGCATCGGTGTGCGCAACACCGTGGACCTGGGCATGGCCGACCAGGGCGGCCTGAAGTACGCCCTGGACAATATTATTAAGATCCCCTTCTGTCAGGCCCTGATTCTGATTGCGGCCATTATCCTGATTTTGCAGGCGCTGCGCTTTGTCCGCAAAAAGCAGGAGATGAAGGTGAAAAAGAATCGGATTTTGACCTTTGTGAATATGGCGCTGTGTGTGGCTGTCATCGCCGTCGGCGCGGTGTCCATCGCTACCAAAAACAGTCTGACCACCGTGGTCAAGGTGCCGGTGGTAACGGTGCTGCTGATTGTTGCGGCCTGTGTGTTTACCGAGCTGATTTTGAAGACCAAGCTGGGCCAGGACTTTAAGAGCGTGGGCCAGAGCCAGAGCATCTCTGAGGTCTCGGGCATCAATGTGGACCGCACCCGCATTATCGCGGTTATCATCTCCACCGTACTGGCCTCCTGGGGTCAGATCATCTTCCTGCAAAACGTGGGCACCCTGAACGTCTACAACGCCCACACCCAGGTGGGCATGTTCGCCGTGGCCTCCATCCTGGTGGGCGGCGCGTCCACCGCCAAGGCTACCGTGAGACAGGCCTTTGTGGGGACGATCCTCTTCAACGCCATGTTTATCATGTCCCCCGAGATCGGCCAGGCGGTGTTCGGCCAGGCCCTTCTGGGCGAGTACTTCCGTACCTTTATGGTGTACGGCGTGATTGGCTTTGCCCTGGGCCTGTATACCTGGAAGGCAAACCGGAAAAGCCGGCTTACCATTTAGCGCACAATGGATCATATTAGTGCAAGGAGGAGTTCTTTATGAATACCCAGCGGTTACAGAAAATACTTGCCAGGCTGGAGGAGCAGAACCTTACGCAGATGATTATCTGCGACCCCATGGCCATCAACTACCTGACCGGCCGCATGATCGACCCGGGTGAGCGCCTGTATGCCCTCTATATCAATGTCAGCGGCGGCCACCGCATCTTTATCAACAACCTGTTTACTGTCCCCGAGGACCTGGGCGTGGAGAAGGTGCGCTTCTTTGACACCGACGACTACCTGGGCCTGCTGTCCGACTGCCTGGTCTCCGGCCAGGCGGTGGGCGTGGACAAGAATTTCCCGGCCCGCTTCCTGCTGCCGGTGATGGAGCGCTCTGGGGCCGGACCCTTCACTGTAAGCTCGATCTGTGTGGACGAGGTGCGGGCCTGCAAGGATGAGGAGGAACGGGCCATCATGCGCACCGCTTCTCAGATCAACGACCAGGCTATGGCCCGCTTCCGTCAGTTGATCCGCCCCGGCGTGTCAGAGCTGGAGGTGGCCAGCCAGATGCTGGATATCTACCGGGAGCTGGGGGCCGACGGCTGTTCCTTCTCCCCCCTGGTGGCCTTTGGACCCAACGCCGCCAAAGGACACCACCTCCCCGACAACACCGTGCTGAAAGAAGGGGACTGCGTTCTCTTCGACGTGGGCTGCGAATACAAGGGCTACTGCTCCGACATGACCCGCACCTTCTTCTATAAGACAGCCCCCAGCGAGAAGCATCGCCAGGTGTATGAGCTGGTCAAGCAGGCGGGAGACGCGGCTAAGGCTATGCTGAAGCCCGGCGTGCCCCTGTGCCAGGTGGACGCCGCCGCCCGCAGCGTGATTGAGGCCGCCGGCTATGGCCCCAACTTCACCCACCGGCTGGGACATTTTATCGGCCAGGAGGTCCATGAGTACGGTGACGTCTCCTCTGCCAACCAGAATGTGACCCAGGTGGGCAATGTCTTCTCCATCGAGCCCGGTATCTATCTCGATGATGAGATGGGCGTGCGCATTGAGGATCTGGTGCTGATTACCGAGGACGGCTGTGAGATTCTGAATTCCTACAGCAGAGAATTGGCTGTCGTGGAGTGATGGCTCCCTAACCGTTTCCCCCTTGACTTTCCTCTTGACTCAAGAAACGTAAGAAACGGTAAACGCCCCGGATTTTGTGATAGAATCCAGGGCGTTTTTATATTTAACCGCATTTTTCCGCACGCTTTACCCAATTCCGCCCGTCTTGACCCGTAACCAGGTGGCACAGCTTGCGCTCAACGCGCTGCGGTCCAACATGGTCACCTTCACCGGCACCCCCGGCATCGAGGTCAACGGTGTGGTTATCGGCTACAAGGCTGAGTACACCGAGCGCACCAGCCCCGAGGCCAAGTACAACGCCATCGCCGATCTGGCTACCACCATCCTCACGGATAACGGCCAGTTCTACATCCAGCTGGGCGAGCAGCTCTACGACGGCGACCTGCGCCTGAGCGACAAGGCCGTTGACGACTTCGGCCGGCCCTCCCGCCGCTGGGAGTACGACGGCAAGGGCATCGGCACCTATGCCAAGACCGAGCTGATCCGCGAGGAGTACACCACCGAGGTCACTGGCAAGACTCTGTATGAGGAGCTGGGCAGCGAGATCATCGACAGCATCAAGCGCGGCGGCGCCAACGACTACCGCCTGTATGTCGCCATCGACGGCGAGACCACCCGCAACGTGCTGGGTACCGCCTACTTCACCGAGGGCAGCATGGTCCGCAACAACAACAACGGTGTGGGCGATACCGGCAAGGGCGTGCTCACTCAGCTGTTTGTAGACGGCGTCAACAAGCGGGTTGACATCGCCATCATCAACACCTACCTGGCTCAGGCCACCAAGAACTACAGCTCCGCCAACGACGACGTGACGCTGAAGGTCTACAAGATTGACGAGAAGCCCGCCGTGGGCAGCGGCAGCTATGTCAAGACCGCCAACCAGACCGAAAACTTCCCCGTTGACGGCGACGACTTCGACATTAAGGACGTGAAGAAGGACGACTTCTTCCTGGTCACTGTGGCTCAGGGCGAGATCCAGACCATGGCCAAACCCGAGGTCCTGTCTGAGGTCACCCTGAACGCCTTCAAGGTTGACAGCTGGGTCCGCTCCGACGGCACGCAGTACGACTACGCCTCCACCGCCCAGTATGACGCTGAGGTTCTGGAGGACTTCGACGCCAACAACATGAAGGACGTCACCTACAACATCTTCCTGGACAAGTACGGCTACATGGTGGGCCTGGAGCAGAACGAGGCCGCCAACCAGTACCTGTTCCTCACCGGCCTGGAGAGCGGCCATAGCTACCTGTCCGCCACCGACGCCAAGGCCAACGCCATCTTCCTGGACGGTACCATGAAGACCATCACCGTCAACATGAAGAAGAGCATGCCTGTTGTCAGTGTGAGCAGCACAGCAACCTCTGTGGAGGGCGGCGACTGGCTGAACGGCAACGGCACCGCCCGTAAGTACTCCCAGCTGAACACCTGGTGCGCCTACACTGTAGACGACGACGGTGTGTACACCCTGAAAGAGGTCGGCCCCGACTCCGGCGTGGGCAAAGATGGCCCCGTCAAAGTCCGCAAGGCCGCTCAGTCCGCCATGGACGCTAACCCCAACCCCATCAAGATCAACACCAAGAACGTCACCCTGGACGGCAACACTGGCGTTGATTATGCCAAGGTGTACGGCAACGACGAGACCGTCTACATCAACGTGAAGACCGCCAAGATTACCGATAAGACTCCGAACAAGGTCAAGATCGTTGACGATGTGGACTCCGTCACTACCGGCATCAAGAATGTAGATTTCACTGTCAATAACGTCACTGACGAGGGCGATTACGTGGCTCCCGGCAAGGAAGTCTACACCCTCTACAAGGATAACGGCTACATCCTGGCTGTTGTGACCCTGGAGGCCGAGGACAACGGCGCTTCCGCCAGCTACGCCTACATCGTGGGCGACGTGGAGAAGGAGGAGTACCTGGGCGGCAGCAAGTGGAAGTGGTATCAGGACGCCATCGTGGACGGCAAGCTGGTCACCCTGACCGAGACCGCCGACACCCGTGCCTGCCTGAACGACACCAAGAAGGGCCTGTGGTATGAGCTGTCCTACAACTCCGACGGCGAGGTCGCTTCCATCAAGTCCAATCCCGCTCTGCCCAACAAGTCCATCAACTTCGCTGTTGCCAACGACCAGTATATCAACAGAGTGTCTGAGGTTGACAACGCTGTCAACGGCACCGGCAGCTATCCCGCCGACAAGACCGTGCTGATGTATGTTGACTACAAGACCGCCGCTTCCGCCAACATGCGCTATGAGAACGGCACCCTGTGGACCAACTACACCACCAAGGAAGGCTTCTGGGTCTCCCCCAACGTCAAGGTGGTCCTGTGCCTGTCCAAGGGCTGGGATACCGGCGAGTTCGACAAGATCTACGACACTGAGACCTACTCCGGCCGCGAGGGCCTGGTGGACGCTCTGGCCGCTCTGAACAGCGACAAGTCCGCCTTCCATGGCTATCTGTCCGCCATCATCGAGGGCAAGAACGGCGCTACCACCATCATCCTGGACGACCGCTCTGGCGTCAACCTGGGCAACCTGGAGCCCGTTAAGCCCATGACCGTCACCATCAACCGGATGGGCTCCGACGGCAAGGACCTGGGCGCTGTTACCGTGCTTTGGAATGGCGGTGCGGCCATCACCGACGCCACCCTCACCACCGCTGGCACCGCTGTGAACAACGGCTTGGATACCCTGGGCTACGAGGATCCCACTCCCGGCAATAAGGTGGCCAGCACCGCTTTCGTCGAGGACGGCAAGATGACTGTCACCTTCACCTATGAGAAGGGCGCCAGCCTGGAGACCAAGCCCAGCGCTGTCCGCGTGCAGTTCAAGGCGGGTGGCACTGGTGTGAATAGCCCAATTACTGTGCCCATCACTGTGGACATCCTCGGCTTTGGTGAGTTGACCGACAAGGACGTGGAAAAGTACGTCCCCGGCGGCTACAAGCTTGCAGCTGCAACCGGTCTCCCTGCCGCTGTTACGCCTACGACTGGTACTACCGCCATTGATGTGAACGTTGAAAAGCTGCCTGACACCGACATCACTGCTATTGCCCTTGCTGATAACACCAGCTTTGCTTGGGCCAAGTACGGTACGGCGATTACCAATACCAGCGTTAAAGGCAATACGGTTAAGTTCAAGCTGACCTATCCCAACGGTGATTGTATTGTCGACGCCGACTACAACACCAATGCTATCGTTCTCGCGGACGGAGATGCTACAAACGGCACCGCCACTTGGACAAAGGACGGCAAGGCTACTGCCACGATCAACGGCAAGAAGTGTGATCTGCCCGTTAAGATTTACGCTGATATCGCCGGTGTAACCGCTGGTACAACTCTGGGTACTGACTGGACCGTCACCACCACGGCCACCGACACGAAGGCTGGCAAGGTTACTCTGACCTTCACGCAAACAACCGCTAGTGACTTTGATGCGGCCGCTATGGCTGCCTTTGTCGCTACCCTGGGCGACAACAGCACCACCAATCTGACCGTTGGTGCATTCAGCAATGCTCAGCTGACCACTGCGGGCGTTGCGGCAACCTCGACTCCCGCAGTGTTCACCGTTGATCTGGCCATCAGCAATCCTGGCGCAAACAGCGTTACGATTCTGATTGAGTCTACCCCCACTCCCTGATTTATCCTAGAGTGTAATTTAGAGTAGGCGAGGATAAGACCCGCCCCGCAAGGGGCGGGTCTCCTCATTGCTTTAGTCGCCGGCGTCCAACAAAGCTACCGCATAAAATTTTGATCTATTGGCGTTGGGTCCTTCGCTGCTCGAGGCATACTGCCAACTGATGGTATTTCCTGACCAAGTGGTGGGACAATTATATGCGCCCTGAAAGCCATTGGTTCGGCACATGGTGTGAGGTGCACCCTGCACCGCTCTAAAGATATAGCTTTCGCTCATTCCAATGATTAGGAGGGGCTTGTGAGGGAAAGTAAAGCTGCGGTCAGCCTCTCCATTTCCGGTGTAGGAGAAGTAATAGATTTGGCAGTTTCCCAGCTTGGCCACCTTCCCGGTCAGGGTAGTCAGCACGGACTGCTCCGCCTTTGTGCTCACCTGCGCGGCAAGGGTCCCCAGGACGGCGTCAATCTTTGCGTTGTCGGCGTTGAAGTCCTCCATCTGGACCTTGTCGGACCGCTCCCACTGTGAGAGCTGGTAGTTGGGTGTCTGGCTGCTTGGCATAGGTTTGTTCCTCCTTAAATTTTGTGGAGAGCGGCCCCTAAAGGGGAAGCCTTTTTCTTTCGCTTTGGCCGATTTTACCTCCCTAAGCCTTCCCCTTTAGGGGAAGGTGCCCCAGTGCGCACACTGGGGCGGATGAGGCCGTCCCTCTACAAACCACAAAAAAATGCCCCAAAGTGGGACGTTGGCATACATTTAATGGAAATGAGGGCGCTTTGCGCCCTTTTATAAGAGACGCCGCCCGTTTCAGCGGGCGGCGTTTGACGGTGTTTAATCTCTGCGCAGGCACCGGCTCACAGCCATACCGAAAGCGCCGGGACCTGTGTGGCAGCCGATGCTGAGGGCCAGGGGGTCGTAGCGGATATACTCTCCCGGGAAGATCTCGGCGGCGAGGGCCCGCCACTGCTCGCCCTCCTCCTGAGTGAGGAAAGTGCCTGCCGCGCCGATGCAGAGGGGGGTGTCGATTTTATGGAATTCCTCCACGCTGCGCTTCATGGCCTCCACCAGCTTCTGCTGGCAGGCCTTCCGGCCCCGGACCTTGGCAAAGGCGTCCAGCCGCTCCCCCTCGATTTTCAGCAGAGGCTTTAGCTGCAGGATGGTGCCCATAGCCGCCGCGGCCGGAGTGATCCGTCCGCCCCGCTTCAGGTACTCCAGGGTATCCACGCCGATATAGATAATGGAGTCGAAGGCCATGCGCTCCAGCTCTGCCTTAATCTCCTTTGCGGAGCAGCCCTGCCCGGCCAGGATCTGGGCGTCTGAGACGGAGTTGCGCTGGGGGACGGAAATGCGGTGGTTGTTCACCACCTGCACCCGGCCGTCGTAGTCCTCCGCCAGGCCGATGGCCGTCTCACAGGAGGCGCTCAGCCCGCTGGACATAGGGATGTGGACGATCTGGTCGTACTCCTCAAGCAGCCGGTCCCACATAGCCAGCACGTCGCTGGGGGCGGGCTGAGAGGTGGAGACCGCCTGGCCCTCTCCCTGGCAGCGGTAGAACTCCTCATGGGTCAGGGTGACCCCCTCGTAGTAGGTTTTTCCGTTGATCAGCACGGGCATGGGGAGCACGTGGACGCCGGTCTGGGCCCCCTCCTCCACAGAAATGCCGCTGTTGGTATCGGTCATGATCGCAACTTTCATAGCTTCCTCCCAAAAAATCTTCTCTGCCTGTTTAAAAAGCCCGGTTACGCACAGGAACAAATTCTGTTCCCAAGCAGTAACCGGGCGCACCCGACATCTTCCCTTCGACCAAGTGCCATTGCGACGGCTGGTCCTCCGATGAGCTAATTTATTTGTTCATTAGCAGTATAGACAATATGGAGATGATTGTCAAGGACGCTTTTTGCCCTTGTAATTTAAGCGGGAATCGGCTATACTGTTGCCGGGCGGACGTCTTGCCCGGCGCGGCCCGAAATTGCGCTGCATCCGCGAAAGGCGGAGCGGCAGCAGGAGGTAATTTTATGAAAAATCGGAAACACGACACCCGCTGGATGGTGGGGGTGGCCATGTTTGTGGCCCTCCAGCTCACCCTCCAGCTCACCGGCATTGGCCTGATCCCTCTGCCCCTGATTAACGCCACCACCCTCCACATCCCCGTCATCGTAGGCGCGGTGCTGCTGGGCCCCCTGGCCGGGGCGGTTTTGGGCGGGGTCTTTGGCCTGTGCTCCATGTGGACGGCCACCATCAATCCCACGCTGCTGTCCTTTGCCTTCTCCCCGGTTTTGGCCGCGGAGGCGGGCGGGGCCGCCGGAGCGGTGAAGGCTGTGTGGATCGCGCTGGGGTGCCGCATCCTCATCGGTGTGGTATCCGGATGGCTGTGGATCGTGTTGAATCAAATAAAAGTCAAACACTTTGCCGCACTGCCCATAGTGGGCGCGGTGGGGGCGCTGACCAACACCGGGTTGGTGATGAGCAGCATCTATTTTCTCCTCCGGCCGGAGTTCGCCGCGGCAAAGAACGTGAGCATGGAGGCGGTGCTGGGGCTGGTGATGACCGTCGTCACCACCTCCGGCGTGGCGGAGGCCATTGCCGCCGCCGTGCTGGTCGCCGCGGTGTGCAAGGCACTGGAGAAGGCATTGGGCGGAAGCGAGGTGCGCTCCGCCGCATGAGAGAGATTGGAATTATGGAGGTGGGCGGCTTTCGGGTGGGCCACGCCCAGGACCTGGACGCCGCCACCGGCTGCACGGTGATCCTCTGCGACCGCATGAGCCCCGCGGGGCTGGACGTGCGGGGGGGAGGGCCCGCCTCCCGGGAGTCACAGATTTTAAGCCCTGTGGCCGCCGCCGAGGGAATCAACGCGGTGCTCCTGTCGGGGGGCAGCGCCTTCGGTCTGGACGCGGCCGGCGGGGTGCAGCGGTATCTGGAGGAGCGGGACATCGGCTTTGAGACCGGGGCAGCCAGGGTGCCCCTGGTGAGCCAGTCCTGTCTCTTCGACCTGGGGGTGGGCCGGAAGGACATCCGCCCCGGCGCCGCTATGGCCTACGCCGCCTGTGAGAACGCGGGGTACGGCGCCCCCGCCCAGGGCAACGCGGGGGCGGGGACAGGCTGCTCGGTGGGGAAATACCGGGGGATGGGCCGGGCGATGAAGTCCGGCTTTGGGACCTATGCCCTCCAGGCCGGGACCCTCAAGGTGGGGGCCCTGGTGGCGGTAAACGCCCTGGGGGACGTCTGCGGCCCCGACGGCCAGCCTATCGCCGGACTGCTCAACGAGGAGAAGACCGGCCTGTCCTCCACGCTGGAAGAGTTGTTCCGGGATGTGGACCTGGCCGCCGGTCTGCCTGGAGGCAACACCACCCTGGGAGTGGTGGTCACCAACGCGCGCCTGGACAAGACCCGTCTTACGAAAGTGGCGGGGATGGCCCACAACGGCTATGCCCGGGCCATCCGGCCCGTCCACACCACCGCCGACGGCGACAGCATCTACGCCCTGTCCCTGGGGGATCTCCCGGGCGACGTAAACGTGGTGGGGGTAATGGCCGCCCAGGCCATGGAGCGGGCCATTGTCCGGGCTGTCCAGTCCGCCCGGTCGGCCTACGGGCTGACGGGCTGGCGGGAGCTCAATTCATAAAACAGAGCCGGGGCGGACGAGGGGGCAAGCTCGTCCGCCCCGGTTTTTTGCGGAATTTTTCCAAAAAAAGCCGGAGGCAACCAATAGTTTCCCCACGATGTAACCCCCAAATGCTTCCCTTTTTTGGGCCCTTTTGATAAAATGACGGAGAGGAGGGATCAGGATGAAGCTGAATGAACGGCTAAAGGCCCTGCGAAAGAAAAAGGGAATGTCTCAGCTGGAGCTGGCCGAGGCGCTGGACGTGTCCCGCCAGGCGGTGTCCAAGTGGGAAAGCGGCCGGTCCGCCCCCTCCACCGAGAATCTGCTCCGGCTCAGCGGCATCTATGGCATCCCCCTGGATGCCCTGGTGAACTGTGACCTCCCCATCCCGGATCTGGAGCCCGAGGCGGAGCCGAAGAAAAAATGGTGGGGCGCCCGCATGATGGACAGCTGGTGGTTCCGGGCTCTCTGTATCGCTGGGATCATGTACTCTATGGTTCAGTGGGGGATACGGATCAACCAGGGAGATACAATCAGCCAATTTGTTTACCCAAAGGCGGCGGAAGCGTTGATTCAGGAGTTTGACAGCGGCCAGCTCGGCGGCATGGAGGTCTCCACTGCTTTCGCACCCAGCCTGATTACAATGAACGGCCAGGTCTATCACCCGGATTTTCCCGACAGGGCAGCAGGATACTGCGCCGATCGAAAGAAGCAGTGCGGCTTTGAGCTGCTCCTTGAGGCGGCATACCCGGAGCCCACAATCGTCTCCGTTACCAGCGAGACGAAGGGCGGGGAGGCCCGGCTGATTGTGGCCCGGGGACAGGAGGCGGTGAAAGAGATTTTTGTGGACGGCCTGCCCCGAGAGTTCCTGCTGGAGCCGGGGGAGTACCGCTTCTTCCTGGCCGCCGACCACTACACCGGAAAGCTGAACCTGGATATGGACTGGCCCTCCCTCCCCGTCTGGATTACTCCGCCCGGCATAGAGCGGGAGAAGACCCCCGAGGAGCTGGCCCGGTTTGAACCCTAGGCCCTACAGCGCCCGCAGAACGGCCCCGGCCAGTCGGGCCAGAGAGGAGGCCAGGACAAGCAGGTCCTTGGGGTCGGCGTCCAGGGCGGAGCGCAGGGCGCCGGCCAGATTTTTGGGCTGGAGGGCCTCTCGAACCATTTTGGCGTCCCCGGAGGACAACAGGTCATAGAGGGTGTCGGCCACCGTCTCCCGCTGGGATTTGCTCAGCCCGGCCAGCCAGTTTTTCAGCGTCCGGTCGATGAGACGGCTGCCGGCGTCCACCTCCTCCAGCCGGACAAAGTCGGCCCCCAGCACCTGCCAGGAGTACAAATCGTGCTGAAACAGACCCTTTTGGGCGCTGTCCACCACGGTGTGGGGCTCCTCGCGGCCCAGCAGCAGGCCCACCACCGAGGATTTGGGGACGAAGGTTTGCACCCGAGTAAGCAGCTCCTGATAGCCCGGCCGGGTCAGGAGGTAGTCGGTGAAGCCGGGGCCGTCGAAGGAGTAGACCGCCGCAATGCGGTCTCTGGCCCGGGCGGGACACAGGGCGGCCCCGGTCACCGCCAGATTGCCCCCCTTGGAATGTCCGCCCAGAACCAGCGGGCCGGAGAAGCTGGAGGCGAAGGCCTCTATGTATGCCGCCGCCGCCCGTTGGGCGGGGACCACGTCCAGAAAGCTCATGTTAAAGTCCTCCTTCCAGCCCACCAGGGTGGCGTCGGTCCCTCGAAAGGCCAGAAAGGCGGAGCCGTCCCCAGGCAGGACGGCCAGGGCGGCGAACTGAGTCTCCTCCTGGGGGAGGAAGCGGTCCGCCCGGCAGCACAGCCCCATACCCGCGAACCGGGGAGAGGCGGCCAGAGCCCGGAGGAGGTCCGGGTCCAGCTCTGTCCGGCACCGGCCCCGCCGGCCAGGGGGGAGGGTCAGCCAGGCCTGAGCCGTCCGCCCCAGGGGGACAGGCGGGTCCGCCGTGCCCACCAGCCCGTCCAGCCGGATGTAGGACAGGGCCGACAAAATCAGGGCGTCCACCGCCCCAAAGGGGGCCTGGCGCAGGGACAGATCCCCCCGCCAGGCCAGATAGTCCAGAATATTGCCCATGGCGCTCCCCCCTTTTCTTCAGTCTATTCTTCAAAGGGGAAAAGGGCTCATATCTCCTCCGAAGCCCGCATAGGATGGGATAGCAAGAGGCGGGGAGTGTTGTGCTTTGAAAGGAAACATGGAGGAACGGGCCGAGCGTCTTGCGCTCTATATCCTGGAGAACCGGGCGACGGTGCGTTCCGCGGCACAAAAGTTTGGGATATCAAAATCCAGTGTACACAAGGACCTGTCCGAGCGCCTGCCTACCTTTAACCGGACCCTCTACCTCCAGGTGAAAGAGGTGCTGGAGCAGAACAAGGCCGAGCGCCACATCCGGGGCGGCATCGCGACGCGGAAGAAATACAAAGGAGCTTAATAGAGACCGGACGGGGCACTTGTGTCCCGCCCGGTTTTGTGTTAGAATAGACAGCAAACAAAAAAGGAGACTGCGCCATGAGCTACGCTGACCAGGTATTCATTCAAAACTGCAAGGACATCCTGTCCAGGGGCGTCTGGGATACAGACCGGGAGGTCCGTCCCCGGTGGGAGGACGGGAGCCCCGCCCACACGGTGAAGCTGTTTGGCATCGTGAACCGCTACGACCTGCGAAAGGAGTTTCCCATTCTAACGGTGCGTAGGCAGTTTATCAAGACGGCGGTGGACGAGCTTTTGTGGATCTGGCAGAAGAAGTCCAACAATATCCGCGACCTGAACAGCCGGGTGTGGGACGCCTGGGCGGACGAGACGGGCTCCATCGGCAAGGCCTACGGCTATCAGCTGGGGGTGAAGCACCGCTACCCCCAGGGGGAGATGGACCAGGTGGACAAGGTGCTGTGGGATCTGAAGCACGACCCCGCCTCCCGGCGGATCATAGCCAACCTTTACAACCACCACGACCTGAGCGAGATGGCCCTGTACCCCTGCGCCTACTCCATGACCTTCAACGTGTCGGGGAGCACCCTAAACGCCATTTTGAACCAGCGCTCTCAGGACATGCTCACCGCCAACGGCTGGAACGTGATGCAGTATGCGGTCCTGCTCCACATGATTGCCCAGGTGACCGGCTTTGAGGCGGGGGAGCTGGTCCATGTCATCGCCGACTGCCATATCTACGACCGCCACGTCCCCGTGGTGGAGGAACTCATCGCCCGGACGCCCTTCGACGCCCCGGGATTCCGCTTGGACAAGGACGTCACCGATTTTTACGACTTTACCCCCGCCAGCGTCACCCTGGAGGGCTACCAGGCCCACCCCCTGGAGGGGAAAATCCCGGTGGCGGTGTGATGCGGCCCCGCCTGGAGGCCCTTTTACAGAGAGGAGAAGCGCGATGAATATGATTGCTGCGGTGGACCAAAACTGGGCCATCGGGAAGGATGGGGACCAGCTGGTCTATATCCCGGAGGACCTGAAGCGGTTCAAAGCCCTCACCACCGGCCACCCGGTAATTTTGGGCCGGAAGACCCTGGCTACCTTCCCCGGCGGACGGCCCCTGAAGGGCCGGAGGAATCTGATTCTCTCCCAGAGCGCCGGCTTTGCCCCCGAGGGGGCGGAGGTGTTCCGCGATCTGTCCGCCCTGCTGGCCGCCGCCCCGGAGGACTCCTTTGTCATCGGGGGGGCGTCGGTGTACGCCGCCCTGCTGGAGAAATGCGATACCATCTATCTCACAAAGATCAGTGGCCATTATCCAAAGGCGGACTGCTTTTTCCCCAACCTGGACGCCCGGCCGGAGTGGCGGGTGGTGGAGGAGGGGCCGGAGCGGGAGGACGGCGGCGTCAAATTCCGCTATGTGACCTACAAAAGAGCATAAGAAAACCGCCTCGATTTCGAGGCGGTTTTTCCTTACAGAGCGGGAAGCCAGTCCCGTTCCAGGGTGGCTTTCAGCGTTTGGAACATAGCCAGGTAGGTGTCCTGGGTGCGCTGGACAATCTCCAGAGCCAGGGCCTGGTTATAGGCGTGGGTCACGTTATTCCGGGCGGCCAGGGCGGACAGCCAGGCCTCCTGGTCGTCAAGCATCCCCGCCTGAAAGGCCAGCCGCAGCACCATCCGGGGGGAGCCGGTGGCGCTCTCCGAGTAGCCGTGGCGCTCCAGAATATCCTTCATGGCCTTCCAGGCCTGCTCGAAGCACACCTCGTACAGGGCGACCAGGCCGGTGAGGACCACCGTATCGTAGGGGGGCTCATACCGGGCGCCCTGGGCCAGATTGTCCAGGGCACGGCAGAAATTTTCAAATTTTTTCATAGAGCGTGATTCCTTCCCTCTGGATGGACTCCAGCAGCTCGGCCTGTACCGGCCCGTTCAGATTTACAATATCGAAGGAGAGGAGGGTGGGCAGCTCGTCCTCCGCCCGCAGGGCGAAGCGGACCGGGTCGCCGCCGCTGACGGCCAGATCAATGTCGCTGCGCTCCCGGTGGTCTCCTCTGGCCCGGGAGCCGAACAGAATGACCTTTTCCAGGCCGCACTCTTCGGCCAGGGCGCAAAGCGCGTCCTTCCAATCCATAAATGCCTCCTTACAGTCCCAGCGTCAGGCCCTGCTGGTCAGACAGGCCGTCCTTGGCCAGCATCCGCTCCAGCACCTCCACGTCGGTGGTGATGTCCATGGCGTCCCCCTGGAAGAGGAGGTCCAGCTGCTTCTCAAAGCCCTCTACCACCTTGTCCATCATCCCCTCGATGCGCTGCATGGCGGCGGTGATATTCTGGCCGGACACCTCCTGGTCCTCCAGCTGGCCGTAGGCCCGGAGAATTTTCAGGGTGGTGGGCAGGTAGTAGCTCAAAAAGCTGTGGAGCTGGGGGGCCTTGTCCGGGTGGGTCTTCTGGTAGTCCAGGATTTTGGCGGTAATTACCCCGATCCGGTCGATCTGGGCGGACATCTTCTCGTTGTCGATGGCGTCGTTTACCGCCTTGATCTCGGTCAGAACAGCGTTTTCGTCCTCGCCGGCGGGGGGAGGCGGGGCGGGCTGCTCCTTGGACTGCTGAGGGACCCCCTCGCTGGTCAGGATCAGCCGGTCGCCGCCGTAGTCCAGATAGCCCTGGGGGAACAGGCCGTCGTCCAGCATGTCGGCCAGGTCGTCCCGCACCTTGCCGGGGGACAGTCCGGCGGCCGCCGCCAGGGCGGAGATGGACACCGAGCTCTGCTTGCCCACCATGGCCAGGTAGTTGCGCCAGCGGCTGGCCTGCTTGCGCTTGCGCAGCCCAGCCCACAGGCCGCCCAGCCCGGCGGCGGCGATACAGGGCAGCACCATAAGCCCCATGAGCTCCTCAATGAAAAAGGCGAAATCGCCGTTGAACAGCCAATACAGCGGCTCGCCCAGGCTGCTGATAAAGCCGATGAGACAGCCGGCGGCGGTGGCTGCCCCGGCGATGGCCCAGCTTTTGCCCTTTTTGTCCAGCTCAGAGATCAGGTCCCGGCCCCGGACCTTCTTTTTGGGAGGCTTGAGCGGAGCCTGCTTCTGGACGGGCGCCTCCCAGGCGGGCGTCTCATGAATGGTCCGGGCCCCCGCGCTCTCCTGGCCGTACTGCTGCTGATAGTAGGGGTGGCGGCCCTGCTGGCGCTTTTTCCGGCTGTCTCCCCCCAGAAGCTTCATCACAATCATCAGCACACCCACCGGAGCGGCCACGCCGGTGAAGATCAGGCCCAGGGCGATGATCCAATAGAAGCTGTCGCTGTTATTTTTCCGGCTTTCGTGATAATCAGACATGTTTTTGATCCCCCATATTCCTTAAAGCGGCGTAATGTAACTCTACTATACCAGAAAATCGGCAAAATGGAATTGATTTTTTCTTAAAATTTAGTGAAGAAAAAGGAGCGGCCTCCCATACTATTTATCATAGCGCGGCGCGGGGAAAAAGTAAATGGGAAAAAGGCTGTTTTCCAAAAATTCCGGCGGACCGGGGGAGGAGTTGTAACTATTCTGTAATTATTTCGGCGGCCGCCCATGCTATAATAAGAAACTGGCGTTCTGTAGGAGCGCTGTGAAAAAGAGAGACGCGGGGGCGATGGCTTCCCGCGGGAAAATAGTCCGGCGGCCGGCCGGATAGGAGGGAAGCGCGGGATGGAAGGAAGCCGTGTTGCGAAAAAAGAGGGGGGCAGCAAGCTGCCCTGGATCATAGCGGGCTCGGTGGCGGGCGTGCTGGCCGCGGCCTATCTGGGCCTGTGCGCCTTTGCCATGAATCGGAACGCCGTTTTGCCCAACGTGTCGGTGTCCGGCATCGACGTATCCAACATGACGGTGGAGCAGGCCGAGAACACCGTCCGAGCGTCCGTGGACCAGCGGGCAGGAGATATCAAGCTTACCCTGGTCTACGAGGACCTGGAGGAGAGCCTGGAGGCCAGTCAGATGATGTTCCCGGGCGGGAATGGCGTACAGGCGTTTTCCCTGGGCCGCGGACGCTTTCTGGACAGCGGCTGGCAGCTGGCGAGCCATGCGCTGGGGAGGTCCTCCCGGATTCCCCTGGATTTGGATGAGAACGATCCAGCTCTGAAGGACCTGATGGAGCGGATGGAGCGGACGGTGGAGGAAGCCACCGAGGACCACGGCTATCAGGTGGAGGGGGACCGGCTGGTGATGACCAAGGGGGCCCCCGTGGTGACCGTGGACTGGAACGCCGTAAAGGACAATGCGCTGAGCGCCCTCCAGGAGGCCTTTGAAGAGGCCGGGAGCGGCCCGGTGGAGAAGCGGGTGCTCCTGTCCGCCTCTCAGAGCCAGGCGGAGGAGCCCGACTTTGACGCCATCCACCGCGCGGTGTACACCGAGGCCAGGGACGCCGCCCTGGACCTGGAGGCTATGGAGATCACCGACCATGTGGTGGGCGTTGACTTTGACGTGGAGGCCCTGAGAACTGCCTACCGGAACGCCAAGAGCGGCGAGACCTTCTCCATCCCACTGACCGTCACTCAGCCCAAGGTGACCAAGGATGACCTGGGGGGCAGCCTCTTCCGGGATGTTTTGGGAGAGGCTACCAGCAGCGTGAGCGGCAGCGGGGCCCGGAAGAGCAATGTGAAGCTGGCCGCCGAGGCCTGCAACGACGTGATCCTCCTGCCCGGCGAGGAGTTCTCCTATAACGGGGCCACCGGCCCCCGCACCGCGGCCAAGGGCTATCAGGCCGCACCCGCCTACTACAACGGAGCCACCGTGCAGGAGATTGGCGGCGGCGTGTGCCAGCCCTCGTCCACCCTCTATTACGCGGTGCTCCACACCACCCTGGAAATTACCGAGCGGCACAACCACCGCTATGCTGTGGGCTATGTGCCCGATGGAATGGACGCCACGGTGAGCTACAACAGCCTGGATTTTAAGTTTAAAAACAACACCGACTACCCCATAAAAATCGTCACCTCCAGCTATGACGCGGGGGGAGGACGGAAGCTGAACGTGAAGATTTACGGCACGAATGTGGACGGCGTCCGGGTGGAGCCCACCAACGGCGTGTTTAACGTGGTGGCGCCCACCGTGCAGTATGTGCCGGACGCCAATGTGGCCCGGGGAAGCCTGGTGCTGGATCGGGAGCAGAACGCCTATCGGGGCCGGTCGGCCCAGACCTACCGCACCGTCTACGCCGCCGACGGCACGCAGATCGAGCGGCAGGACCTGGGGGTCAGCGTCTACAAAATGCGGCCCACCGTCTACCACTATAACCCCGCCGACGGCGACCCCGCCACCTGGCCGGGAGGACAGCCCCCCGCCCCCGGCGCCACCCCCGACCCTGGAACCACCCCGCCCCCCACCGACCCCGGTCCCTCCACCGATCCGGGGACAGCGCCAGACCCCGGAACGGAGGTGGACCCGCCTCCCGCGTCGGACCCTGAGCCGGAACCGGAACCGGCCCCGCCTCCCTCTGACTCCGGCCTGAACCCTCTCCCCAACCCCAGCGCGGCCTGACAGGAGGAGTGTGCCATGTTTCAAGGCTATACTCAGGGAGCTGTGGACTTCCTGTGGAATCTGAAATTCAACAACGAGCGCCCCTGGTTCCAGGCCCACAAGGAGGAATTTTTAGCGCTGGTGGACCGGCCCACCCGTGAGCTGGCCGAACAGCTGCGGGATGAGATGACCCAGGCCTTTCCCAAGCTGGGGCTGGAGCTGAAGGTGAGCCGCATTTACCGGGACGCCCGGCGGCTGTTCGGCCGGGGGCCCTACAAGGACCACCTGTGGTTCTCCCTGCGCAGGCCGGGGGAGCGCGACAGCGCCATCCCCTGCTTCTGGTTTGAGATTGCCCCGGACCACTACGGCTATGGAATGGGCTGCTGGGATATGCCCCCCAGTCTGCTGGCCAGGCTCCGGGCCCGCATCGACCGGGACCCCGGGCCGGTGGAGAAGCTGGCCCGGTCGGTCCGGAGGCGGGGGGAGTTCCAGATGGACGGCCAGACCTATAAGCGCCCGAAGGGCGACCCCGGCCCCCTGCTGTGGCCCTGGTACAACAGCAGGCAGATCAGCTTTGCCTGCGAGTGCAACTGCGAGGGGATTTTCTTCACCCCGGAGCTGGCCGGCCAGGTCTTGGAGGGGTGGAAGTCTCTGGTGCCCCAGTACAAATTTCTCTGTTCCCTGCCCGGTGACCCAGAGCCGGACCATATGTGAGACGCGGCCCCGGAGGAGTGAGACCTCCGGGGCCCTTTTGCCGGTTTGTTATGCAAACCGCAAAAAAACCGGGCCTGGAATTTGGTGAATAAATCAAACAAAAATCGTTGACAAAATAAAAGAGATGTGGTATATTATGACCAGAACAAGAAAGGATGAGTCCAATGTACAAGTAAGTGCCCCAGCAACTGAAGTCAGAACCGTCAGAGTCAGAAAGAGATAGAAATTAGGAGAGAGTGGGAGAAAACAGACGGCTGCGGGGAGATTTCAGTCAGCGCAAAGCGCATTGACCGAACGGAATGAGAAGGGGATCCGACCAAGGGCCTCACATATGAGGAGTTAGGCCGTAGTAACGGCAACAAAAAGGACGGTCGCGGAAGAACTGGAGAATTACCGAACGGGTGATGGGCGGAGCGTATCCAATAGAAACGGAGGTAGCCATATGATGTTAGATAATAAGACAGAACAGAAGTGACCCTTGACTGTAACGGATTACGAAACGGACAGTCAAGGGTCATTTCTTTTTATGTTGGGGCAGAGGACGGCTGAGGCCGTCTTTTTCTATTTGGAGAATAAACCATGATAGAAGACGGCCCCCCGGCTTTTCCGCCGGGGGGCCGCAGCTTAAACCGTCAGCCGCTGATGGACATTCTGCTGGACCTGGCGAATATCCTTGAGCATATCGTTGATCTGCCGCTGTTTCAGCTGGGCGAAAAGCAAGCCGTAAATGAAGCTGCCGTCGTTGGTGGAGGTGATTCGGATGACCTTGCTGGTGAAGGACATATAGCCGTTCCCCTTCACCAGCTCAGCCCGGAGCCGGACCACGTCGTCCTCGGAGTAGACATAGGAGGAGAGCACTCTCGCCCCGCCGGTGCTGATGTCTAAAATGCGGCACTCGTGGGGGTTGTTGAAATAGGTGTCCTCCATGGCGTAGAAGGCGGCCGGTACGTTGAGGGGCTGGCGGAAGCTGAGCCGCTGGTTGAAGTAGGGGATTACCTCCAGGTTCCGGACCCGGCATTCCACCATATTGGACACCGCGACCCTGGCAAAGAGGTTGCAGGGGTCCAGGTCCAGGGTGTAGGCGGACACCCGGATGCGGGAGTCCACCGGGATAGTGGGCAGGTTGATCATACCGGGGACGCGGGTGATGACCAGCTCGGTCCTGCTGGAGGCGGACAGCCGTCCGGAGAGCAGCATCGCGCCGTCCTCGGAGAACAGCTCGATGGGTGCGTCGTGGTTGAGGGGAGGCAGTATTGCGCCTGTGGACGAGTCTAAGACGTCGGCCTGGACCTCTTCTGCTGTGGCCTGTTCCTCCTCCGGCTTCTCCTTTGGCTGGCCGAAGAGAGAGAAAAGATTAAATTTCATACGGAACACCCCTTCTGTGCTTGGAAAAATCCTTGCCGCCGAAGCGGAAAACCGGGTCTGATATAATCTCTCCTAATCATACAGGATATTGCGCAAAAAAGCAAGAGGGAAACTTCGGTTTTACCGGATGGCCATGGTGTCCACTTCCTCCTTCAGCAGGGCGGAGAAATGGTCCAAAGTCATGGCCCCCAGGTCCTCGCCGGAGCGGCGGCGGACAGAGACGGTGCCGTTTTCCATGTCCCGGTCGCCCACCACCAGCATGAAGGGGATTTTCTCCAGGGTGGCCTCTCGAATCTTCTTGCCAATCTTCTCGTTGCGGCCGTCCACCTCGGCCCGGAAGCCCTGTCCGTCCAGCAGGGCGGAAATTTTTTCGGCGTACTCCGCCGCCCGGTCGGTGACGGGCAGGAGCTTCACCTGGACGGGGGCCAGCCAGGCGGGGAAGGCCCCGGCGAAGTGCTCGGTGATGACGCCGATGAACCGCTCGATGGACCCCAGCACCACCCGGTGGATCATGACAGGCCGGTGCTTCTGGCCGTCCACGCCGGTGTACTCCAGCTCGAACCGCTCAGGCAGTTGGCTGTCCAGCTGGATGGTGCCGCACTGCCAGGTGCGGCCCAGGGAGTCGGCCAGGTGGAAGTCCAGCTTGGGTCCGTAGAAGGCGCCGTCTCCCTCG